>JAGCGE010000156.1 GCA_017649745.1 Clostridiales bacterium
TAAACCTTGTCATGCTGTTATTAGCAAATGCGAGATTCGTTGGACTCTTTTTACGATGTGAAGCAGAGAATGATGCAATCACTCCTGTAAGGTTTAGACCAGCAGGACAAACATAAGAACATGCACCACAAGCGATACACTTATTAGCATTCTCATTTATAGCCTTTTCTTCGCTTCCGCTTTCTATGAGCTTATAGCAAATGCTAGGAGTAATATCCATCGGGCATGCATCATAACACATTCCGCAATGAACACACGGAGTCTTAGGAGTCTCCAGCATCTTAATAACCGTTATAGCACCTGTCGTCTTGATAATAGGTGTATCAAGGTCAGTACATGAAAGACCTGTAAGAGCATTACCCCAAACGATCCTGCACGAAGAGAACACTGGAGATATCTTACTAAGAACATCTCTAATCGGTGTTCCGATCGGAACAAGAACATTATGACCATCAGTAGTATCACCTGAGACTGTAACTACTCTGCTACAGAAAGGAACATTATCTGCTACAGCTTCCCAGCAGGCACTTAATGTAGAACAGTTAAACAATACCGCTCCTACACTTTCTTCAAGAGAATCCGTCTCACTTAATTCAACAGAATAAAGAGCTCTTCCGATGAGCCTATAGTGTCCCTGTGGGAATCTTTCCTTAAACTTGATGATCTCGAATGTAATATCCGAATAATCAGATTTAATGTTATTTATGGAATTCTCAAGAAAGCCCAGTTCCAACTTACGTTCTTCAGAGATAAGGAATCTGATCTTTCTTATATTAAGGATACTAGCTACGATAACCGCACCCATAACAACATAGTCAGGTGTCTCGCATACCCTGTATAGATCACAGGTAGCAAACGGTTCGCTCTGAAGACAATTAACGAGAAGTTCCTTTACCTTAAGTTTCTTGGCTCTGTTGATCTTTGCAACAGTAGGGATACCTTCTCCTCCCATACCAACGATACCTGCATTCTTGATAACACCCATAGCAGTTCTGGCATCGACATTAAGATCCTGTCTTGGTCTTACTGACGGGTGATGCGATCTCTTACGATCGTTCTCTATTACAACAGCCTTAGTCGTAACACCATTAGGAAGAGTTATTGTCTTTATCTCAGTAACTTTACCTGATATTCCTGAATGAACAGGAACCGAGAAAGTTCCAGGCGCAGGAGCACCTACGCACGTACCTATCTGAACCTCATCACCGACATCAACTGTCGGAACAGCATCTACACCGTAGTGCTGTTTCATAGGAAGTATTATCTTATTAGGATAGATCCTCTCTATCATAGATTCGCACACATAACGAGTACGCCTTGAAAAATTCAAGGCGTTCTCGGGAAATATGCTTCTGATAAATGAATACTTGTGAGAAGACATCAAACCATCCTCATATAAGGAATTTTAAGATCAGTCGGCGTAACCCTCCAAGCGCTTCGATACACTTGATCTACCAAGCTTACGAATAGCCTTTGCCTCGATCTGTCTGATTCTCTCTCTTGTAACACCCAAAGTTCTACCAACTTCTTCGAGAGTTCTCTGTCTTCCGTCATCAAGACCAAATCTGAGCTTGATAACCTTTGCTTCACGCTCTGAAAGAACTGAAAGAACATTAACGAGTTCTTCCTTAAGAAGTACTCTAGCAACTTCCTCATCAGGAGAAAGTGTTTCGTCACTTGAAATGAAGTCAACAAGGTGGCTGTCTTCCTCTTCACCTACAGGCTTATCGATGGAAACAGGATCCTGCGAGATACGCTGGATCTCTCTGATCTTCTCAGGAGAAAGCTCCATCTTCTCAGCAAGTTCGTTAACGTCTGGCTCTCTACCGAGTTCCTGAACGAGCTGTCTCTGGATCCTTGTGAGCTTGTTGATTGTCTCAACCATATGAACAGGAATACGAATAGTTCTTGCCTGGTCAGCAATAGCTCTTGTAATAGCCTGTCTGATCCACCATGTAGCATATGTACTGAACTTAAAGCCCTTTGTGTAGTCGAACTTATCAACAGCTTTGATAAGACCGATATTACCTTCCTGGATAAGATCCAAGAGTGAAAGGCCTCTGTTCATATATTTCTTAGCGATAGATACAACAAGACGGAGGTTGGATTCAACGAGGACATCCTTAGCTGACTCGTCACCCTCGCTCATTCTTGATGCAAGATCTCTCTCGTCATCAGCTGAGAGCAACGGGATCTTACCGATCTCTTTGAGATACATTCTGATGGAGTCATCAACACCGATATCTTCAGCAGAAGTAAATTCCAAAGCCTTTGCGGAATCAAGATCCTGCTCGATCGTAATTCCCTGTTTCTCAAGTTCTGAAGCAAGCGTACTCGCTTCTTCAGGGCCGATCTCAAACTCATCGGTAATATTGTCGAAATCCGTCTCGGAAATAACATTCTTGTTCTTTCCGGATATCTTTTTAACTGCCTTAATTGCACTAGCTAAATCTGCCATGATTCCTCCCAAATACGTCAATCGACGTAGTCTTTAAGTTTTTTGCTTCGACTAGGATGACGAAGCTTGCGAATGGCTTTCGCTTCTATCTGCCTTATTCGCTCACGTGTTACGCCAAACTCTCTGCCAACTTCTTCCAGTGTTCTTTGTCTACCGTCGTCCAGACCAAATCTTCTTTTAAGGACATTGGCTTCTCTCTCACTTAATGTGCCGAGAACTTCCATAAGTTCCTCTTTAAGAAGTGTTCTCGAAACGATCTCATCAGGTAAAGTTGCTTCGTCGCTGGCGATAAAGTCACCGAGGTGGCTGTCTTCCTCCTCGCCGACCGGCTTATCGATCGAGACAGGATCTTGAGAGATCTTTTTGATATCACGGATCTTTTCTTCCGTCATATCCATCTTCTCAGCAAGTTCCTTATCAGTCGGTTCTCTTCCGAGTTCCTGGATCAACTGCCTTTCTATTCTGTTGAGCTTATTGATCGTCTCAACCATATGCACAGGGATACGTATTGTTCTTGCTTGGTCCGCTATTGCTCTTGAGATAGCCTGTCTTATCCACCATGTTGCATATGTGCTGAACTTATAGCCCATTGAATAGTCAAATTTGTCAACGGCCTTCATAAGGCCTAAGTTTCCCTCCTGGATCAGATCCTGAAGAGAAAGACCGCGGTTCATATATTTCTTAGCTATAGAAACCACAAGTCTCAGATTAGATTCGATAAGAAGGTTCTTTGAATCCTCATCACCTTCCCACCACTTCTTAGCTACTTCCTGTTCCTGTTCAGGCTTAAGAAGCGGGATCTTACCGATCTCTTTAAGATACATTCTGACGGAATCCTCAACATTGATGTCAGCGGAACCGTCATCTTTTATCGAATCTTCTATGGACTCATCCGCAGCAGCATCAGGATCTTCCTTATCCGTTACGGTTATGCCCATCTTCTCGAGTTCTTTTATAAGTTTGACAGCGTCTGCAAGACCGTTATTAAGCTCAGCTGCTTCACTCTCGACGGCTTCCTGTCTAATGGTGCCATCGTGTTTTTCAGCCATTTTTTTGAGCTTAGCAAGTTTCTTGTCAAAATCTGCTGCCATGCCTACTCCTTATTTCTTAGAAGTGCTCTCCGAATTCTTTGTAAACTCGACGTTGTTAGCGGTTACAGTGTAGATTCCCTTGTCCGCATATATCTTCATCTCAACATCCTTGTTGCCGTACTTGGAAGAAACTTCCTTACGAGCTGCACAATAGTTGTCGAAAAGTTCTTTAGCCTGATCTTCAGTAATATCATCACTTGTTACGAGACGAACGTTCTGACACTTGAGGCCAAAGATGAAATAACCTGCTGTTCTTCCCTGTGAATCCTTAGCTGTATCAACAGTAGCTACATCAGATACAACTGCAGGCATCTTGTTCTCCATAGCAGAAAGAAGCTTTGTCCTGCTGAAATAAAGCGGAACGGAAATGCTCGCGATAACGATACAAACCGCTGCAGCAATAGAAGCAAGTGTGATGATTACTTTCTTAGGAGCTTTAACATCCTTTGGCTCCAACTCAAACTGCTTAATTACAGAACCCTCATCAGAAGTACTTGTAGCATTTCTGTTTACTATAGGAGTTACTCTGTCAGGCATTGTTGAATACTGATTCTTACCGCCTGCCTGTTTCTCATATTTTATGTTTGGAAAAACGATATCTTTAAGTTCGGCATCTACCGGGATAACTTCTCCGATTGGGAATACGGCATTACAGAAGATACAATCGCACATCTCGTCTGCTGAATTGTAAACAACCAATGAGCCGCAATTCTTGCATAAGCCTTGCAAAACAGCCATTTAAAAACCTACCTTTAACTCTTAATTGCGCATAAGTGCGCATTAAACGACAAATTACAATATAAAGCCTCCACCCAATCTTGTCAACTATTTATATTAATAATAATGGCTAAGGGGTTGTCTCAATGCTATAATACGCGCATGGAAACGCACGAGAAATTCATGTCAGCAGCACTAAAAGAGGCACTCAAGGCTTATAAGCTTGAAGAGTGTCCTATTGGTTGTGTAATTGTAAAAGACGGCAAGATCATATCAAGAGCCCACAATCTTCGCATAACACACAATAGCGCATTAAGTCATGCAGAGATCCTGGCGATAAAGAAAGCCTGCAAAAAGCTGGATTCCTGGCGTCTTGAAGATTGCGACATGTACGTCACTTTAGAGCCATGCACAATGTGCTCAGGAGCAATCATCCAGGCTCGTATCCGCAAAGTCTATTTTGGAGCATACGAACCAAAAGGAGGAGCTGTGGTCTCCTGCAACAATATCTTTGATAAGAGTCACGGACATAATCACGAAGTCCAGTTCGAAGGCGGAGTCCTTGAAAAAGAAAGTTCAACTATACTCAAACAATTCTTCAAAGAAGTCCGCCAGAACAAGAAATTTAAAGATCGATCATAATTCCCTTACGGATAAGCCAGACTATCTTCTCCTTGACCTTTATGCCTGATGCTTCAACAGAAGCAGCATAGAGATCAAGCTGAAGTCCGTGTCTGTCCTTTATTTCCTTTGTGATCTCACCCATGTCTTTTGAAGCGATTCTGTCTGTCTTGTAATCGACGATAACCGCCTCATCACCTTCAAAGAATAAGACATCAAGAACACCTTGTACCAAGGTATCGTCATCAGTCTCCTGCACTTTTACAGAGAACATGATCGGTTTCTCAAAAAATGCTTTATCTTCTCTTTCTGATGCAACTATCCTAGTAAACAACGGTGATTCTATGAAAGAGCAAAGCTGTTCCTCAAAAGCAGATATAACAGGTATCATATCAAGTTTGATTATTCCCCTGCCCTTAAGATATTCGATCTCTTCAGAAAGCGCTTCTTTTGATGTCTTCCCGGATGCGATCGAATCAGCAATCGCCACAAAATCAAGGAAATGCAAAAGATTATGAATCAAAGTACCTTTCGAAGAAGCCGACTTATAGTCTTCGGTCGATTCAAAATAATCCATATTAGGCACAATGAGATTGATCGGGATCTTCTTCGACTTTTTCTCTTCCTCATCAGAAGGAGCAAGATCAAATCCGAGTTTTTGTTCTTCTTTCTTGATCTCAGATACACTTGTCTTTGATGCAGAAGTTACAGACTTCTCATACTGATACTCAGGGAAGATAGGATTACCATACTTATCGTAACCTGAAACATTTAAATGAACCACAGAAGGTGTATCTTCATCAAACATACGATCTATAGCTTCAAGCGAAAGATCATCAGGCGAAACCACTTCAAAAGAAACTCCATCAAAGTCAGTTATATCCTTTACTGCATTCTTAGATTCAAGATTTATTTCATAGGATTCTCTGATTTCACTTATTTTAGCCACCCTAACAAGCGATGCCAAAAATTCATCATAAATATCCGCCAGTTTAAGATGATTCTCTCTTGAGATCTTAAGTTCTGAATTCCTCGCAATACTCTTAAAAGCTGGTTTACGGGCTTTAACAGGACTAAATCTGGTTACGACAGACAATTGTTTTTCTGCTCTTGTTAACGCTACATACAAAAGTCTTAGAGATTCCGAGATTTCGCTCAAATGAACTTCATCCTTGTATAACTGATTTTCAAAAGATAAAGTTCTTGAAACGATTTCTTCTTCACTAAAATCGTATGAAATAAATCCATATTTATCATCAAACAAAATATACTTCTCATCATCATTTTTATTGTCTTTCTTACAGACCTGAGAAACAATAACAAAAGGAAATTCAAGACCTTTACTCTTATGATAAGTCATTACCGTAATCGCATTACTTTCATTACTCTCAAAATCAAATCCAGCTCCGCTCTTGACATTGATCTTAAGTTCTTCAAGCATGGTAGCTATGGAAGCAATATCACTTCCTCTGTCCATAAACGAAGAACATAGCCAATCTTTGAAAACGCGAAGTTTCTTCACATCACCATTAGGTCTTTTCTTTATATTAGAAAGAACTCCCGTTTTTGCGTATATTTTCTCGATCAATTCACCGATATTAAACATCATCGCTTCAGATCTGAGATCATCAAGTGCAGAAAGTAATCTATTTACACGTTCATAGATCTTTACGTCCTCAGGAGTCTTTTGATCAGCATAAAATCTGAGCTTTGTGATAAGATCTTGATTCAACAAACCATTTTTATCTGCATAAACGCAGATCGAAGCAATATCATCAACTGTAAAATTTGAGAAACGGTAATCAGCGAGCATTACACCAAGAAGGCACTCGTTTCTGTGTTGGTTTCCTAACACCGTGATCAATGAACAGATAGGTGCAATATCACTATCCTCATAAATATTCTTTTCATTTCGAAACGCACTTGGAACACCCAAGGACTTAAGTGCATTAGAAATATCTCTTGCACGTGAATTTGTCCTTGTAAGGATACAGATATCACTTGGCTTGTGTGAAGGATCAGATAAGTATTTCTTTATTTCGCTATAGATACCTTTAAGCTCAAGAGTAAATGCTGAATTTTCGTTCAAGATTTCTTCTTCCGGAGTCATCTCATCAGCAGTTGGATCTTCTTCCGAAGATCTCTTTTGTGTATCGTCAACCAGGACAATCTTAGGCAGGCTGTTTCCATATTCTGCAGTTGGTGCTTTAATCAATTTGTGAGACTCATCATATTCTATCTCAGTAGCATCAGAACTCATAAGTTGACTAAAGATCATGTTTACAAAATCCAATATCTCTGGAGTGCTTCTAAAATTATTGTTCAGGAGATGCAATTTTCCTCCATCTTCTTTGAAGTATCTTTCTTTTCTGCTATTAAACAAGTTAGGATTTGCATACCTGAATTTATAGATGCTCTGCTTAACATCTCCGACCATGAAGATATTATTGTTAGAGATCGTTTCAACTATCGCATCTTGCAACGAGCTATTATCCTGATATTCGTCAACGTAGATCTCGCTAAACTTATCTTTATAATATGCTCTAACCTGCGGATCATTAAGAATTTCCAGAGCATAGTGCTCATAGTCACTAAAATCCATAACCCTTATTCTCTTTTTGATCCTGGAATACTCATCATCCATCCTCTCTAAGAGATTCTTATATTGTCTTAAAACCCTAGTTCTCTCTTTTTGTTTTTCAAGAAGTCCTTCTAGCCCTTGATCCAGAACAGTTTTAACATCAACAGTCGGAAGTTTCACATAGTCCCCAAAACCTCTTATCGCTCCGATCATTATTACCGGTAAAGTTAGCGCAGGTCCTATTAGTTCCCTAAATTCATAAGATGTCTTAGCATACGAAAAACTTGCGCTATTCAGAGCTATATTTCGGAAACAACTTTCAATGGTCTCAAACACTTCCTGATCATTACCTTTGAATGATAATAATCTGTTAGCTTCATTAATAACAGTCTGCAGATTCAGGACACAAACATCATAATCCTTCTTCTTATCAACGATCTCTTCTCTTTCGATAGCCTCCAAGCCTTCAATCGCAGATTCTCTTGCATCAGCAAAGAGATCGATCATCTTAGCATTAAACCTATCCAAGAAGATTACATCACCTCTTGAATCCTTCTCTTCTCTGGTTTTAACAGCATCGTTGATGATCTTTTTGTAGTTAGGAAGGCTTCTGAGCTTTTTATAAGTTGCAACAAGGCTATTAGCGAGTTGATCATCACTTCTTCCATCGCCAAAGAACGACGTAAGTCTTAGATAATCAGAGTTCTCTAATTCTCTAGGATCTCCAAAAGATAAATATGTCTCTGTTATTGCTTTATTGGCAGCCTGAAGTAAGATAACATCTTTCTCTGATTCGGATACAATTGTAAGTCCGGTCTCGTGTTCAAAAGATGCAGCTTCACTTCCCTTTTCTCTAATCACAGAATTACAGAATGAATCTATAGTCTGAATGTGCGAATAAGGAAGCAACGAAAGCTGTGTTTTGAGCATCTTTCTGATATCAGGATCAGTTACTTCACTAATCTTTTTCTTGATCGCTGAATTGATCTTAACCAACATATTCTGTGCTGCAGCTTCAGTAAAAGTTAATACCAACAATCTGTCGATAGCTACTTCGCCTTTAAGCAACTTTTGTATTATTCTCTCAACGAGTACAGTTGTTTTACCGGAACCTGCAGCAGCAGATACCAATGTATTTTCGATAGGTGCTCCTATTATCACCTTTTGTTCAGGAGTAAAATCCTTCTTTTTTTCTTCTTCAGCCATTAGAATTTGCTCCTTTCTTCCAATATCGCAATACATTTCTCAGATTTAGATGGTTTCTGTTCAAATTCAATCTCGATCTTTTTACGAGATTTTATTGCTTCTTGATTATTGCCACAGACACCCTTATAAGGGCAATAAGTACAACCATTATGTCTAGAGTTGGTCCAGCCATTCTTATCTATCAAAGCATCAGCCTTACCCTGAGATATTTCCTCACTCGTCTTATTGATCAATTGTTTAATGAGATCAAGAACGCGATTCATCTCTTCTATATTAAATTCAGATGCCTTATATTCATGATTAGTTCCTTCATTCTTTGAAGTCTTACTACTTGGCTTAAGACCTGTCTCAATATATCCGACATTATCAACTGTTTCTCCCTGCTCCCTGACAGCAAGTGCATAAGCAAACAATTGAAATTGAAGTCCATTTGCAAGATCTTCAAGTTCGACTTCCTTCTCACCTGTCTTGTAGTCGATAATTCTCATTGAAGAACCATTAACATCAGTCTTCCTGTCAGCACGATCTATATAACCCGTAAAGACAAAATCAACTCCGTTCTTTGTTTTGTATTTAAGGACTTTGTCAAAATCAAGTAATCTCTTCTCAAAATAAACAGGAAGATAATCTGATTCTATACAATTATCAACTAATACAGGTACTGCATGCATAAATGCTCTTCTGGCTTTAGAACCGAGATCGAGCGAGTATAATACAGTATTCTTATCAGGCATCTTAGACTCAGAAAGTGCCTTTTCAAAATACTCATAAGATAATTTTTTAAGATACTCTTTATCATCAAGTTTTTCTCTGTATTTCTTAAGATCTTCCGCACACTTGCACGAAGAAGAAATATCCCTCATATAATTCTCGAGCATAGCATGGTTTATCTTACCAAATTCACTCAAAAGAACTCTGGAACCATTTTCCCTTTGCTTGATCTTCAATACACCTTCCAACATATAGCGAAGTGCACAGTAATTAAAACTTTCAAAATTACTGACGCTGCCTTTATATCCATTGGAAAGAAGTTGCAACATGTTTTCTTCACTAATCTTGCTGTCATTAATATCATGACGTTTCTCAACACTTAATCCGTATACAGGAGTCTCAAAAAGAACTTTCTTCTCGATAGATTTCTCGTATGACGCAATTATGTGATCCTTAAATTCACTGTCGAAATCTTTCTCCGGTTCGAGTAAAAATATTAGTCTGTCAGAAGCCGCATTGATAACGAGAGATGATCTGATGATATCTTCCTTGTTCTTTGTCTGGATCTTATCAGGAAGATCTATAGTCATCTCGGAATTAAGTCTTATAAGTTCATTGTTGCTCATGATACCTTCTGAAGCTCCGGAATAAGGGAAATTAGATGAATCACATCCAACCATGAACAATACCTTACAAGGTGTAAAACATGCACTATCAAAATCCACTATCTCAATAGAATCGACTGTAAGCGGAATAGTTGCAATCACCTTATTTCTCATATCTACACGAAGAAGGAAAGAGAACAGTTCAGGGGTGACCGAAACCTCATTAAGCTTAGTCTTGAACGATGTAAGAAGGATCATAACTTCCTTATAACTCCTGACAAGGATAGATGCGGAATTAGTATCTTTCCTGTCAATGAATTCATCCCTTAAATATTCGATGCTCCTCTTCAATTTATCAAGATAACTCATTAAGTCTGCTGCCTTAGTAGATAAGAGTTCATCCCTATAAACTTTGTCACATGCATCCTTAAGCGGGAGTAATACATTCTCAACGACAGACGCCCATAAATATTCTCCTCCGTGCGTCCTCTCTTCACCAAGATAATACATGCTATAAAGAGGGCGACCTTCTTCAGGCGCAGGAATATATCTCTTCTTATCAAACAGTCTGGTACCATTCGTTATATTCTCACGAATGCAATAATTCTCAAAGTGATCAATAAGTTCATACCTTACAGGAAGGATACCAGTCCTAAGCAACCTGAGTACCATATCGATCGGATAATCATACATTGGAAGTTGAAGGAACACTTCAACAAAACGCATGACAGGAGTATTGTCCAGTACGATCCTCTTATCGATAAAAGCATCAAGATCAAACAGGCGCATGATACCTTTAAATCTCTCTGTTATCTCATCATCAGGACAGAATACTCTAATGTCTCTGTATCTGTAACCTTCTTCTCTCGTGAGCCTTATGATCTCATTACATAAGAAAGAAAGCTCGTTATCGATATCGTCCATTCTCAGAAGTTCAACTGAACCGTCAGGCTTATCGATCTTCACCTTAGTATCAAGAGCGAAAGACATTCCGATCTTGTATAGATCGTTATCTACTACAGCTTCATCCGGTTCAAAACTACTCATGCTGAACTCGATACCCTCTTTACGGAATGCATCAAGAACCGTCTTACCGAAGTAGTATGTGTCAGCATCAGGATCTTGTTCAGAATAAAGAGTATAGATGCGTATATCATAACCGAGCTTATCAAGAGCCTTGATAAAGCGAAGTTCCTGAGGCGTGAATGATCTTGAGGAACCAAAACCATAGATAACTATTCTCATATCCTTAAGCTCACGGAGATAAGAATATATCCTTCTTCTAGAGAATGAATCATCAGAAAGAGCCGCATCTATAAAATCGCTTGCTCTGTTGATATCACTCGAGAGAAGCGAAAAACCGTATTCTTCATTGATCTCATGAATATAGCTTATGAGGATCTTAAGGTCATGGATCTTATCATAGAAGACTTCATCAACTGACGCTGCATTACCAAGCACTTCGTCAAGATCATCAGGTGTAATTCCGTATCTTGTGAAGTCACCCAAAAGACTTATGAGCCTGTCGATATATTCAAAACGATTAAGGAATCTGTTGAAGTTCTTAAATTCACTTCCGTGCTTAACGAAAATATGATAGATGACATTACGGAGCATAACATCATCAAATCCCGTGATCGTATCATTACCAGAGTTAGATATTATTCTCTGGGCAAACTTCATGAAACTTAAGACGTCCTGCTTAAGGACACCCATGGTAACGGTATCCTTACCGACATTAATATCTTTCTTTCCCGATTCAAAGAGAGTATTAAAGATGATCCTCTCAACTGAAGCCTTAGCGGTCTCCGGCACTACGAATAGTACATTAGGATCTCCCTGAAGTTCGCATTTAACGATAGAATTCAAACGACATTTTAACGAATCCGAATACTTAATACTGATCATGTCAAAACCTCATAAACCAAATTAAAAACGCCCAAAAAACTTATAGTATCAGTATACTACAAGTGAGCCGACATTAATGGTACATGAGGTCATTGTTCAGACAATGTTAAATAAATGTTTATAACAATTTATCGAGATTACATCCGTTCATGTCACGCATGTTCGTATTGTTCTTCTCGAGAAGGCCTTCAATAGCTTCCTGCTCCTTAGGTCTCTTGATCTTAAGAGTAGTTGTCTTGATCATATCCTGCTCTGAGAATACGTAATTTCTAACGATCTTATATGATGGCATCTTGTGGTTAGCATCACGGAGCTTGTCATTAAGATATGTGCTGACATCACCATCGTTAGCTTCGCCTACAACGCCCATTTCCTTAGCAATAGCTTTCCTGTTGATGAGAAGCTTAGCACAGATATCGATCGCTTCTCTATCGTTCTTGTTACCCCAAACGAATGCTTCAGTTACACCAGGGATCTCAAGAAGGAGACTCTCGATCTCTTCAGGGAATGCTTTCTTACCGTTCGTAAGAACGATCATGGACTTAACTCGTCCAGTTACATGGATACAACCCTTCTTATCGATGAAGCCCATGTCACCTGTATGGAACCAGCCGTTCTCGTCAATAGCTTCCTTAGTAGCTTCTTCGTTATCGTAGTAGCCCTTCATGACGCAGTCAGACTTCGTTAAGATCTCACCGATCTTATTAGCACTGTCTGCTCCGTCAATCGCAGCTGTGATACCAACCATTGGTCGTCCTACACTGCCGTAGACGTTACAAGCAAGAGTTGTTGTCGCGATAACAGGTGAAGTCTCTGTAAGACCGTAACCCATAAGGAAATCGATACCGATGTTATTAAAGAACTCAACATATCTCTTGTCGATTCCGGCACCACCGATAACGACCATTCTGAGATTACCGCCAAGCTTCTTAATGATATCGGCAAAGACCGCTCTTCTAAGGTCAAGACCGAAACGTCTTAAGAACTTGGTAACAGGGATCATTATGTCTATCTGTTTCTTCTTACCGGACTGCTCGATTCCTTCGATTATCTTGTCGTAGATATTCTCGAAAAGAAGAGGAACGGAGATACAGAAGTCGATGTGCCACTCGGACACGTTCTTAACGATGTATCTAAGTCCGTCGGAGAAGCATGCGCAGCAACCTCTGGACATGAGGAAGAAGTCACATGTATTCTCGAATGTATGGTGTAAAGGAAGGATGGAGAAGAATCTCTCTCCCCTTGCCGCATAAAGTGTCTGAGATATCGAAAAGACGTTGGAACAGATATTCTTGTTCGTGAGCATAACGCCTTTACTCATCGATGTAGTTCCTGAAGTAAAGAGGATGATCCTTACAGCCTCAGGATCGATCGGTATCGTAAGGAAACTGTCATCACCGTTATCGACGAGCTTTTGTCCTTCATCGATAAGGTCATACATATTTACGAATCTTTCATCATCTGAAGGCCATACGAGCTTGCTGCTGATACCTTCAACGTACATACAGACAAACTTCTCGACGGCAATGTTATATTCGCCAGTCTTCATCTTCTCTGCGATAGACACCATCATCTCATGATGTTTAGGCTGATAGAAGATTACCTTTGCTGAAGATCTCTCAAGAAGCTTAACAAGTTCTCCCTCAGGAAGAGCTCTGTCAAGCGGAATACCTACACTGTCACTTGAAAGGATCGAAGAATATGAAACAAACCACTCATAGCAGTTCTCTCCTACTACGGCAAGTCTGTCACCTTTATATTTGGAATTGATAATATACGTACTTAAAGCTCTTATGGCTTTACCATATTGAGCATATGTCCTGTGTTCCTCAGGCAATGTAGGCTTCCTTCTAAAGATCGCTACATCTAACTCCGCATGATCTTCACTAGCTTTAACGATCAAATCGCGGATCGTCTCAAATCTTTCAGCCTTGTAAAGCGCTGTTCCGTTAACTTCGCGCATCAACATCCTCCGAGGTTCAATAATGTACAAATCATATTAGCATTTTAAGGGCAATTCGTCTAGAACGCAAAGATAAAACTTTGATAATCAAAGTATCTACTTGCCATATTCCCCTAGTTTTGCCACATTTCGAAAAAGTGCAATTTTAAAATAAGTGTTGCAAAATCTCCTTTTTTATATAATATATGTTAAGAATTAAAGAGATTTAAAGATAACGGAGACAGATATGGCTGATACTTCACATTTGGACAAACAATATCCGACAAAGCGTACCTTTGACGCCAAAGTTGCTAAGTTCTTCTTTCTTCTTTACACATCTACAGTTATCAACTTAAAGTGCATCGGAAGAGAGAACTTCCCAGACAGTTATCCATATGTAATCGCTTCCAATCACCAGTCTTATGCAGATGGTGTTTGGATCGCCAAATACCTTCCTAGGGGCCACTTCAAGAAGATGTGCTGTCTTGCAGGTGCAGATCTTGAGACTAATCATGGTAAGATCGGAAGACTTATCATGAAGGTTGGTCGAGGAATCGCAGTAGACAGATACGGTAATCCTGTAAGAGGTCTTATCAAGGCTAAGAAAGAAGTTGAAAAGGGTGATATCTGCCTGGTATTCCCTGAAGGAACAAGATCTTCCACTGGTGAGATCGGAGAACTTAAGGACGGTGCTTCCTATATTGCCATCAAGGCTGATGTTCCTCTCGTTCCTGTATTCGTATCAGGTGCTTACCAGATCTGGTCAAGACATATGCCTAAGATGAAGACATTCAAGGGCTTCATGAAGAGAAAGAAGATGAGGATCATAATCGGTAAGCCGATCTACGGCAAGGATTTCGATAATGACGCTCATAAGATGACGGCAGAACTCGAAAGATGGATGAAAGAGATGCACGCCAAGTACTTTGATCCTGAGAACTGTGATATCTGAAAACAATAAAGACAGCTTACTTAGCTGTCTTTTTTGTTGGTGTCGGTTGTTTATATTCTTTTGGGAAGACCGCGAAGTTAAGAGCTTCCGGGAACACTTCGAACCTGATCCTGTGTCCGTAGAAGATCTCACCGTCACAACATCCCAGAAGCTGGAATGAATTATCTTTACAGGTGATGATACCGCTCGTCGCTTTATAGGTCCTTACTCCTTCTTTATCGACATGCTTACCCATCATTGAAAGCATCTGGAGTTTTTTGATATTGATCCTTCCCTGCTTTTCGATAACACAGACATCTAAGATACCGTCATCGATACTTGCAGCAGGAGCTATATAGCAACCGTTGTTATACTTTCCGTTACATATGGAGATCGAGAAGAATTCTTCATTTTCAGAGATTTCATTCTGATCACCTGTGACAAGCTCAAGATTATAATCCATCTTGTAATTCTGGAATTTACGGAAAGCTTTATCGGAACCCAGAAGATACGCATCTCTCGCGCTGATCTTGTTCTTCTTGTCCATCAGTTCATTGGCATACGTCTGTGCACGAGTCTCGAATCCGAATGTGGTTACGTTGATGAAATACCTTGACCATACAGGCAAATGATTTCCAAGAACGTCGTAACTGTCGATCCTTACTAGATCGATAGGAATTACCTTAAGCTGATCCAAAAGGAATATCGCTTTCTCAGGATGATCCAATATATACTTCGGACAAACTGTATGTGCGAAATGGTTACAGGATCCCATAGGGATTATCGCGAGCGGAGTTACTCTATAAGCCAGTCCGTTAACTACTTCGTGGATCACGTTATCACCGCCGCATATAACAACAGTGATCTGACCTTCGGCCTGCTCGCTCGCTTCTACGGCGAGATCTGACGCATGGCCCTGATATTGGATATAGCGAAGCTCAATGCTGTTCCTCTTATCTTCATCAAGTGACGCAATTGTGTCCTCAAGTTTCTTAAGTTTCTGGGGACTTATCTCATCGCTGATGATGAAAAGATAACGCATTGAACAATTCCCTTCGTTCTGGTTTTTTAGAATTTATGCTTCAGTCTGAGCTGATAA
>JAGCGE010000157.1 GCA_017649745.1 Clostridiales bacterium
AGATGCTCGTAGGTAATAAGCTCGGCTTTACATTCTCCTCTGATATCGATGAGAAGGAACTCTTCAGCAAGTCCCTCGGAACTATCATCCTTGCTATCGATAAGGATGGCAATGCTATCGATAAGGTAGAGATGGTTGGCGGTAAGTTCTTAGGTCAGACAAATGATTCCGGTATCGTTACATATAAGGATTCTTCAGTATCTATCGATGAGGCTCTCGAAGCATACGAAGGTAAGCTCGAGCCGATCTTCCGTACAGTAGCAGAAGACGGAACAATGCTTTGTGAAGTTAAGGAATTCAAGACAGATAAGACATTCAAGGCTGCTCCTGGTGTTCTTAAGGGAGCTAAGCCAAGGGTTATTATTCCTGTATTCCCAGGTACAAACTGTGAGATCGATTCCGCTAGAGCTTTCGAAAGAGCAGGCGGTGAAGCTGATATCTTCGTTATCAGAAACAAGAGCCAGCAGGAGATCACAGAATCCTTGCAGACACTTGCTAAGAAGATCAACAACAGCAACATCATCATGCTTCCAGGTGGATTCTCAGCAGGTGATGAGCCGGAAGGATCAGGTAAGTTCTTCGCAGCAGCTTTCAGAAACCAGTATGTAACTGATGCAGTAAGAGATCTCCTTTTCAACCGTGACGGTCTTATGCTCGGTATCTGTAACGGATTCCAGTCTTTGATCAAGCTCGGACTTGTTCCATATGGTGATATCAAGGAGCTTACAACTGAGAGCCCTACGCTTACATTCAACAATATTGGTCGTCACCAGAATGTTTACTGTAAGACAAAGATCATCAGCAATAACAGCCCATGGCTCACAATGGTAAATCCTGGTGAGATCTATAATGTACCTGCTTCACACGGTGAAGGTAGATTCGTTGCAAGCGAAGAGTTCGTTAATAAGCTCATTGCTAACGGTCAGGTTGCTACATGTTATGTAGATGATAAGGGAGAGCTTTCCAATAAGACACAGTTCAACCCTAACGGTTCTGTATGTGCTATCGAAGGTATCCTTTCTCCTGACGGTAGAGTCTTGGGTAAGATGTGCCACAGTGAGCGTTTTGATCCTGATCTTTGCAAGAATATTCCTGGCGAGAAGGATCAGAAGATATTTGAATCAGGTATAGCTTACTTCCTCTGATATGAATAAAGATGAAGTAATAACTATCCTTGATAATAATGGTCTTCACGCCAAAGCTAATTTTGGTCAGAATTTCCTTTGCGATGAAGAGATAATTAACAGGATAATCGAGGTTTCTGAAGCGGGTTCCGACTCCAGGGTTCTGGAGATCGGCCCCGGTATCGGAGCTCTGACAAAGCCCCTGATCGATCTTGGTTGCGATCTTACTGCAGTCGAGATAGATAAGGAGCTTTTCTCATATCTTAAGGATGAATATGACGGAAAACTGAACCTGATCCAAAGTGATTATCTTAAGCTTCCGGTATCGGATTATGCTGATAAGCCTTTTGATCATGTGTTAAGTAATATTCCTTATTATGTTATGACAAACATCATGAAGAAGCTCCTTGTCGATTGCGGCAGCGCTAAGAAGATGACATTCATGGTAGAAGATGATGCTATCTCGAGGATAATCTGTGAGCCTAATACCAAGCAGTATGGTCCATTAAGTATCCTCATCGGTATCTATGGTAAAGCTAATCGTGAGTTTACGGTTCCGTCCGGATGTTTTTATCCGATGCCTCACACTACGTCTGCTGTCATTACGGTTACCAAGGATTCTGATTCTCATGAGATCACATCTGATCTTTGTGACTTTATCGAAGCAGCCTTTTCGAAAAGGCGTAAGACACTTTCTAATTCCTTAAGTTCATTCTTGAGCGTAAGAGAACTTAAGATGTCTTTAGCTGAAGCTCTCGAAAAGAAGGGCATTGCTCCTACCATTAGAGCTGAAGCCTTAAGACCTTCTGATCTTGTTGAGCTTTATGATCTTATTTTGTTATAATATATTAAGTATTTATTGGAGTGTGTTTTATGAAGAAAGCATCTGCATTTTTATCCTTACTTCTCAGTATCATAATCGTTTTCTCTATCTGTCCTGTTGTTTATGCTGATGACGATGAGGTAGTTGAGCAGACATCTATCGAATATGATGCATCAGGTATCGATGGTTTTATAGCAAGACTTTATGATCTCGTAATGGGTAGAAAATATGATCAGAGCGGACTTAACTACTGGAAAGATCAGCTCTATTCAGGAAGTATGAATGCTTCTAACATTGCGAGATTTTTCTTTTCATGTGATGAGTATTATTCACTTAACTACAGTCTGGATAATTATCTGAAGGTGCTTTACAGGGTATTCTTTGATAGAGAGCCTGATGATGGCGGTTTTACATATTGGAAGAATTGCGTATATTATAACGGTTTTACAAGAAAGGATGTTTTAGAGGGATTTATTGCTTCACAGGAGTGGGCAAATGTCTGTGCTAAATATGGTGTAGTTTCAGGAACAGGTGTTAACCCGACTATAACGATTTCGAGATCAGCTGCTACTGAAACATTTGTAAAGTCCCTTTATAAGGATGTTTTAGGAAGAGACGGTGATACATCAGGTATTAATTTCTGGTGTGACAATCTAACGTACAAGAGAGATTCGGCTAAGTCTGTTGCATATGGCTTCTTCCATAGTCCTGAGTTCTCTAATATCTATAATTCGAAATCAAATGAAGATAAAGTTAAGATCTTCTATAAGGTCTTCCTCCAGAGAGAGCCTGATGCATCAGGTCTTAAGTATTGGGTAGACCAGATCTCCGGTAAGAACGGACTTGAGATCTTATATAACGGATTTATTGATTCTGAGGAGTTTGCGAATAAGTGTAAGCAGAACGGTATTCTTGTAAATATGCCTGATCCTACTCCTAGATATAACAAGATCCAGATCGAGAAAGAGTACTATCCTGTTGTTACATCATCCGGAACGGAATATGTATACGGATATTTCGATAAGACTATGGCTCAGGAGATCGTTGATGCTACTAATTCATACAGATCTTCCAAGGGACTAAGTGCTTTGAAGAGTGATGCTGAACTTCAAAATTGCGCTAACATTAGAGCATATGAACAGTACAAGTCCATGGGACACACAAGACCTAATGGATCTAAGTTTAATTCTGTAATATCTTCAGTTGGAGTTAAGGCTGAGAATGTCGGCTGCGGCACGATCGGATGTACTTCTTCGATGTTTATGGATATGTGGAAGAATTCGACTAATCACAGTAAGAATATGAGTAACAATTATACTTATATAAGTGTTGCTGTATTTATCGCTGATACGCCTAATTCCAATGGTCACAGAGTATTTGTCGTACAGCAGTTTAAGTGATCGAAAGGGACGATGTATGAAAGATAACACAAGAAGTATTTTAGGACAGTATTCCGACAACAAGATCGGTAAGAAAAAGAAGGAAGAGAAGAAGATGCCTTTGATGGCTACTTATGAGCAGCGATACAAGGGTATGGCTAAGGCTCTTACTGAACCGGTTAAGGCTCCGACTCTTGACGAGAAGATCAAGGCTAAGACTATCAAGGTCGTTCCTGAACCAAAGCCGAAGAGGATCCCTGTTACGATCGGTGGAAACAGATATGTTCTAGGTACTGATGACGTTATGTCAGAATTTAAGATCCATAAGATCGAGACTTTAGCTAATAATATGCTTGAAGAAGCAAAGAGTACTAATCCGGGTCTTACAAATTCTAAAGCAGCGATACTCGCTCTTATTGATCTATGCGATATGTATCTCAATCTTAAGATCGAGAACAGCAATATGAAGACGGAATTAATGTATTATCAGCAGCAGGATTTCATAAATAAGGCCAGCAAGAGTGTTGAGCCGACTCCTATGGAAAAACTCGCTGATGAAGAGAAGGAAAATAAATCAGACAAATGAAAAAAGTTGAATTAATGGCCCCTGCGGGCTCGCTCGAGATACTTAAGGCTGCTGTTGATGCAGGCGCAGATGCAGTATATCTTGGTGTTGGCGCTTATAATGCCAGGATGAATGCAGACAATTTTACCTTTGATGATCTTAATGAAGGCGTTAGATATGCTCACTACAGATCTTCAAAGGTTTATCTTACTTTGAATACTTTAGTAAATGACTATGAATTTGATGATGCCATGAGCACAGCAAGAAGTGCTTATGAATCAGGTGTTGACGGAATCATTATCCAGGATATCGGTCTGGCTCTTAAGATCAGAGAGGATTTCCCTGATATCCCGCTTATCGCAAGTACTCAGATGAATATCTATTCTTCAGATTCGCTTATGAAGCTTTCTGAACTTGGATTTAAGAGAGTGGTTCTTCCACGTGAGCTTTCATTAAATGAGATCGCTAAGCGCACCAGGATCGCTAAAGCAAATGATCTTGAGACAGAAGTGTTTATTCACGGCGCTGTATGCGTTTCTTGTTCTGGTCTTTGTCTTTTCAGCAGCATGAATAAGAGTGGTTCAAGAAGCGGTAACAGAGGTCTTTGCGCTCAGCCATGCAGACAGGAATATGATCTTTACGCTGAGAAGACCAAGATCAAGTCAGGTCATCTTATCTCTCCGAAAGATAGAAGTTCCGTTCCTTATATTGCTGAGTTGATCAGAACCGGAGTATCTTCTTTCAAGATTGAAGGCAGGATGCGTGAAAAGGGATATGTCGTAAATACTGTCAGAGCTTATCGTAAGCTTATCGATGCTTATTATGACGGAACTCTTGATGATGTTCTCGAAAAGGGCGTCATCAACGATCTTCTTGTATCGTTCAATAGAGGCGGAAGCTTTACATCTCAGTATCTTACAGAGAAGAAGGATCCAGCTTTCTTATCAGGCGAATATGTCGGAAAGTATGGATTGAAGCTCGGTAATCTTAAATCAAAAGATAAGAAGAATGGTTCGATTACTTTCTCATATGATGATTCATTGCCACTTCCATCAAAGGGCGATTATCTTTCTGTCAGAAAAGGCAGCATCGAGCTTTGTTCTTTCCCTATAGGTAAGATCCACGAAGCTCCTGGTTCACTTACTGTTAAAGGCCTTCATCCTGAAGTTATAGACAGACTTCCTTCCGATAAGGTTCAGGTATTCCTTATGGGACATGATGTCGAACTTAAGAAAGAAGATCTTAGGAAGACTCATATCGATCTTTCCTTGAATGTTGAAGGAGACATTCTGACTATTGATGCAAAGGTCAACAGAGGTATCAATCTTAATGCATCTTCGTATTTTGATGTTGATCTTCCTTCTGAT
>JAGCGE010000158.1 GCA_017649745.1 Clostridiales bacterium
AGGGGACAAAACAGATGAATACTTCTGGATGCTCATTACAAACATGTGTTTAGATCATTGTACCGATGGTACGTACGGAAAAACATGGGATGATTTCTACGTTGAAGAGGTTGTTAGCCGAATTATGACGAGAAATTATCAAGAAGATGGTTGTGGTGGGCTTTTTCCACTAAAAAATCCGATTGAAAATCAAAAATTAGTCCCAATTTGGTATCAAATGAACGCTTATTTAAACGAAAATATGTAAAATTTGTTTGATAATATCAAGAAAATTTTAGCTTTTTTGAAAAAATAGGTGTTTTTTAGAGCAAAAAATCAAAAAAGGTCAAAAATATTTGATATTTACGTTTTTCAGATTTGAGAAATGTTTTTGGAATGTCAAAACCCCGAAACGCCTGCGGCTGTAGGGTTTGCGGGTTTTAGGAGTACCGACATTCACTTCTCAAATCTCAAATTTTTTTCAGGTTATTTTAAAAAGGCTTAATAATAAGGCTATATAGAAATAAAGTACGAAAAAATTTGAGAAATGAGAAATTTTACAATTATATTTTGTAAAGAAAGGAGGCTCAAACAAATATATGGATTTTTTCGATATAAAATGTACTCTTGGGAGAGGTTGTATAACTGTATTTCCCGATTTTCAAGTATGTCAATCAAAAGATTTGATGGTAAAAGGGTCAAAATTTTATGCAATTTGGGATGAAGAAGCCGGATTGTGGTCGACCGATCCTTATGACGCTCAACGTTTGATTGATAGAGAACTAGATAGATATGTTGAAAAGAACGTTTTTACTGAAAAAGTGAAAGTAAAATACATGTCTTCGTTTAGTTCTAATATGTGGAGTACTTTTTTAAAGTATATCGGTGGATTATCTGATAATTATAAATTATTAGATAGAACAATTGTCTTTTCTGATACACCAGTAAAGAAGTCGGATTATATTTCTAGAAGGTTAACGTACAATTTGGAAAACACACCTATTCCTGCATATGAGAGATTGGTGTCGGCATTATATTTGCCAGAAGAAAGGCAAAAGTTCGAATGGACGGTTGGATCTATTATTGCTGGTGATTCGAGAAAGATTCAGAAGTTTCTAGTATTCTATGGTAGCACTGGTACCGGTAAAAGTACTATTATAAATATTATTCAGAAACTGTTTCCGAATTATTATAGTAGTTTCAACGCTAAAGCACTTGGTAATTCAAATTCTGAGTTTGCTTTGGAGCCGTTTAGATTAAATCCAATTATTGCTATTCAGCATGATGGCGATCTATCTCATATCGAAGATAACACAAGGTTGAATAGTATTGTGAGCCACGAACCTATTGTAATTAACACCAAACATAAAACTATGTATACAGACACAATTACTTCTATGTGTATCATGGGAACTAACAAACCAGTCAAGATTACAGATGCACAGTCTGGTATTATTAGACGTCTTATTGATGTAAGTCCTATCGGTAAGACAATTCCTGTTGATGAATATGAGGTATTGATTAGTAAAGTAGATTTTGAGTTAGGTGGAATAGCCAATCATTGTTTACAGGTTTATAAATCTTTAGGTAAGAATTATTATAAGAACTATAGGCCTGTTAACATGATGAAAAAGACAGATGTATTCTTCAATTATATTCAAGAAAATTATACTGAATATGCAGAAGCGGACGAGATATCGTTGAAGAAAGCATGGGCAGATTATCAAGATTTTTGTGATTCAACAAGTATTAAGTATGATATGCCACAGTATAAATTTAGAGAAGAATTGAAAGAGTATTACGAAACGTTTGAAGATTATGCCAAAGACAAAAATGGCAACTGGGTTCGTAGTATTTATAAAGGGTTTAAGAAAGAAAAAATTTATAAGCAAGTAGACAAAGAGGAAGAGAAGAAACCCGAAACTCCAAAATTATATTTGAATTGTAGAAAGTCATTATTGGATGAAATGTTAGCAGATTATCCAGCACAGTATGCAAAAGAGGACGGTACACCTGTAACTAAATGGAGTGATGTTCATTATAAATTAAAGGATATCGATACACATGAGTTGCATTATGTTAAGCCGCCACTTAATCACATTGTTATTGACTTTGATTTGAAGAATGATAAAGGAGAAAAGGATGTAAATCTCAATTTGGAAGCAGCTGCAAAATGGCCAGCAACTTATGCTGAATTGTCAAAGAGTGGAGTTGGCGTTCATCTTCATTATATTTATGAAGGAGACATTGACAAACTTGCGTCCATCTATGATACCAATATTGAAATAAAGATATTTAGAGGACGCGCATCTTTGAGAAGAAAGTTAACAAAATGTAACAATCTTCCAGTTGCAATTATATCTTCTGGTCTTCCATTGCTTAAGAAAGAAGTGTTTAAAGTGGTAGATTTTGGTACATTGAAAAATGAATCCGCATTGGATACTTATATTCGTAAGTGCCTGAATAAAGAATATCCGCCACATGCAACAAAGCCAATGATTGATTATATTTATGACACTTTGGAAAAAGCGTATAATGCAGGAATGAAATATGACATGAGTAAATGGTTTAACGATGTTATGGTGTTTGCTCAGAACAGTTCTCATAACGCTGACTATTGTGTTAAGAAAGTAGTCAAGATGAAATGGGTTTGTAAAGAGTTAGAAAATCGTGATGAGCCAAAAACAACAGAAATTAATAAGCAATATGACGATGATAGAATAGCATTCTTTGATATCGAAGTATTTCCTAATTTGTTTCTTGTTGTGTGGAAGTATGATGGATCTAACAAGAAGAATTATATGGTTAATCCTTCCGAAGAAGAAGTTAAGCGAGTGCTAAAATTGAAATTAGTAGGGTTTAACTGCAGACGGTATGATAATCATATTATGTATGCGGCGGCTTGCGGATTTACAATAAAAGAATTATATTTGTTAAGTAAAAAGATTATTAAAGAGCAAAGAGGATTCAATAAAAATGCATACAATTTGTCATATGCAGATATTTATGATTTCTCTACAGTCAAGCAGTCTCTTAAAAGGTTTGAGATTGACTTAGGAATGCATCACCAAGAACTTCCATTAGATTGGAATCAAGATGTTCCGGAGGATAAGATTGAACTGGTAAAAGAGTACTGTGGAAACGATGTAGATGCAACAGAAGCAACATTCCATAGTAGGATTGATGACTTTAACGCCAGATGTATCATTGCCGAACTTTCCGGATTGTCTCCTAATGATACAACCAGAGTTTGTGCAGAACAATTTATATTTGGTGATGACTTTAATCCTCAGTCCAAGTTTGTGTATACAAAGCTAGCTGAACAATTCCATGGTTATACATTCGATAACGGTGTAAGTAAATATATGGGAGAAGTTGTTGGTGAAGGCGGTTATGTTTATGCAGAACCTGGTGCTTATGGAAACATTATATGTTTGGATGTAGCATCAATGCACCCGCACAGTATGATTGCTCTTAATATCTTTGGACCGTATACTGCAAGACTTAAAGATCTTGTTGATGCGAGAATAGCTGTAAAGCATGAGGATAAAGTTGCAGCGAAGAAATTGTTAGACGGAATCCTTATCCCGTATATGACAGACAAAGAGTCTTGCAAGAAGTTGGCATATGCTTTGAAGATTATTATAAATTCTATTTATGGTCTTACATGTGCTTCATTTGCAAATAGATTTAGAGATCCTCGCAATGTAGACAACATTGTTGCAAAACGAGGAGCGTTGTTTATGTGTACACTTAAGAATAAAGTTCAAGAGATGGGCTATAAAGTTGTACATATCAAGACAGACTCGATTAAGATCTCAGAACCAGATGACAAAATTATAAATTTCATCAAAGACTTCGGAAAAGAGTATGGTTATACATTTGAGGTTGAAGATGAATTTGAACGTTTGTTACTGGTAAACAACGCAGTATATGTAGGAAAGACAAAAGAGGGCGAATGGACAGCAACTGGCGCGGAGTTTATTCACCCATATGTCTTTAAGACACTATTCTCTAAAGAACCTATTATATTTGAAGACATGTGTGAAACAAAGCAAGTACAAACTGAAATCTATTTGGATTTTAATGAAGAAAAGCCAGAAAAGCATAGATATCACTTTGTAGGAAAAGTCGGTTCCTTTGTTCCAGTTAGAGAAGGCTGTGGCGGAGGAACGTTAATGCGAAAGGTTAATGCAGACGATCAGATTCCTGTTGACGTTTGGTTAAGAGAGGAAGATGTTGTTATTATATCTGAATCGGAAAAGACTGGAAAGAAGACAGTAACTAATAAGTTCGCTGCAGTAACCGGAACAAAAGGTTATCGATGGAAAGAAGCAGAGATTGTTAAAAAGAACAAAGAAGATTCTCAAATCGATATGAGTTATTATATTACATTAGCAGATGAGACAAAGAAACACATTTCAGAATTTTGTGATTATGATTTGTTTGTGTCTGATGATGCATATATAGCAAACAACCAAGTGTATTCAAATAAAAACTTAAACGATGATGTACCTTGGGATTAACAATTATATTTTTAGGAGGAACAATAAAATGTCTACAATTAAAGTTATGAGACCGGCAAATGGTGGAAGAGATGTATATGTGATCAACGATGCTCGTTTGAAGTATAAGAACTTCAGCGGTAAGCAGGGAAAGTATCCGGGATCTAGATCTGTAAATGTTCTTATCGATGAAGAGGATAAGAATTTTATGGAATCAAAAGGTCTTCGTGTTAATGAGCGTACCAATCCGCACACGAATGAAGTTGAGTATACGATTCGTATCAACGTAAAGATGCTTCCTGGTAATTCACCGAAGATTGTTCAGAGAACAGGAAATAGTGCACAGGCTACAGTTCTTGATGAAGTAACAGTAGATGCTCTTGACAGCGTATCCATCAGCAAAGCAAACATTGCATGGACATATGGTTTCGGCACAGGTAATCCGGTAGCGTATCTTAAAGAAATGGAAGTAGTTATCGTTCCGTCTATCTTTGCACCAGACGCAAACGATTATTATATGGAAACTAATGATTAATCTTGATGATTATCAGTTAGATGCGATTAAGAAGCTTAGGACTGGCTCCATCTTATGTGGTGGAGTCGGTTCTGGCAAATCGCGTACAGCATTAGCTTATTATTTTACTCAACAAGGTGGATGTTTGAATCCATATAAAGACATGGATTCTTATATTGCAAAGGATCTTTATATTATTACAACGGCGAGAAAAAGAGATACTTTGGAATGGGAAGCAGAAACGATTCCTTTTCTTTTAAACAAAGAAGACTCAAAACATCGCAATTATATTTGTAATTATTATGTAGATTCTTGGAATAATATCAAAAAGTATAGAGAAGTAACAAATGCATTCTTTATATTTGATGAACAACGAGTTGTCGGTTATGGTGAATGGACTAAATCGTTTTTAAGAATTGCTAGAAATAATGATTGGATTTTATTAAGTGCCACTCCTGGTGATATATGGTCGGATTATATTCCGGTGTTTATTGCTAATGGCTTTTATAAAAACAAAACAGAATTTTCACAAGAGCATATTATATATAAACCGTTTAAAAGTTATCCCGTAATTGACCGATATGTTAACATCAAAAAACTTGAATATTATAAAAGTAAAATATTGGTTGACATGGATTATAAAAGTCCAGCGCTTGAAGTAGAAGTTGAAGTTCCTGTTGAATTTAACAGAGATGCTTATATGGAAATAGTTAAGTATCGTTGGAACCCGTTTACCGACAAGCCAATTGCTAATGCTGGAGAATACTGTGCTGTTTTAAGAAAAATCATAAATAGCGATCGGTCAAGATTAGATGCCGTTATTAGGTTGTGTGAAAGGCACAATAAGATTATTATATTTTACAATTTTGATTATGAGCTTGAGTTATTACATGATGTTTTAGAAAGTAACAATATTCCGTTTTCCGAGTGGAATGGTCACAAGCATGAACCTATTTTAAAATCTGACAAATGGGTTTACTTAATTCAGTACACTGCAGGTTCAGAAGGCTGGAACTGCATTGAGACCAATGTTATTATATTCTATTCTCAAACATACTCGTATAAACAAATGGTTCAGTCTGCAGGTAGAATCAATAGACGTAACACACCGTTTAAAGAATTATATTTGTATAGATTAAAGTCAAGATCGGGAATTGATAAAGCTATTGAGCGTTCACTTAGTAATAAGAAAGATTTTAATGCACGAAGGTTCTTCGCGTCATAATCTAGCTATATTATAGAAGAGAAGAGGCATAGCGTGTGTTCTATGCCCCTTTATATTTTTTAAGGAGAATGTTTATGAATGAAGCAAGATTTAGAACTAACTTCTTAAAGAGACTAAAAGATTTAAATGGCGATATTATAATTGAGTTTGCCGATGCTGGTAGACAGAACGGAATTCCTGATGTGATTATTTTTTTCAAAAAGAAGTATGCTAGAATAGAAACAAAGAAGTCAAAAGATGCATCAAAGAGATTACATCAAGAATATTGGATAAACAAATTTAAGAAAGATGGTATTTATGCCGAATTCCTTACACCAGAAAATGAGGAGGAAGTATTCAATGGCCTTAGAAGATATTTCAAAATATGAGGGAACTCATGCGTTCCTATCACCGTCGCAACCAGCATGGCTTCGTTATACAGAAGATCATCTGTTAGAAATGTATCGACAAGAAACTGCTCAAGAAAGAGGAACAAGGATTCATGCTTGGGCTGCAGAAACAATTAATTTAGGTTTCACACAAAAAGGATCTCAAAAGAATGCATTATATTTGTATGTTAATGATGCAATTGGTTTTCATATGGAACCTGAAAAGTTGTTGTTTCATAGTAAGTATTGTTATGGTACAGCGGATTCAATTATATTTAACCCAAAGAAAAGGTTACTTAGAATTCATGATTTGAAAACTGGAGTTACTAAACCACACGCAGATCAATTACGAATTTATGCAGCTTTATGGTGTTTACAAAATAATGAGAATCCGGAAACTATAACTTTTATATGCAGATTTTATCAAAGAACAGAAGTAATTGAGTTTAGTCCTAGTGGACAAGAGATAAAAGATATTATGAATATTATAATTATGCATGAAAAAGTATTAGAAAAAGAGGATGGAGGTGGTTTACTCATATGTTAAGTATACAAGATTTTATACATTGGATTGCTACAGGTGAACAAAGTTTAATGCATTATGGAGTAGGTCATCTTGATGGGGGTCATTCCGGAAGATACCCATGGGGTTCGGGAGAAAATCCAGAACAGAGATCTAATAGTTTTTTAAAGTATGTTAGTGATCAGAGGGAACAGGGTTTAACTATGAAAGAAATAGCCGAAGGCATGGGAATCACGCAAACTCAATTAAAACAGCAGATATCTATTTCTAACATGGTTAGCAGAAAAGCTAGAAGAGAACGAGCAGTACAATTATATTCTGAAGGAAAAGGCGCTACTGAAATCGGTAGAATCATGGGAATAAATGAGTCTACTGTAAGGTCATTGCTAAATGATAAATTAGATGCCAATTCAGAAAAAACAAGAAATACTGCTAATGCTTTAGCTGATACATTAAAGCAGCAAGGAAAGCCTCTTGACGTTGGTAAAGGAGCCGAATTATATTTAGGAGTAACCAGAACAAAAATGGATACTGCATTGCAGCTCTTGAAGACAGAAGGTTATCGTGTTGCTCTAGTTGATGTAGATCAGATTCAGTCTCCAGGACACAAAACTCATATGATGGTATTATGTCCTCCTGGTATGACTTGGACAGAAGCAAAAGATTTAGTAAACGCAGGTGATGTTGCTTTATGTGATTCTAGTTTTCATACAGAAGACGGTGGAAAAACCTTTTATGGTATTGAAAAGCCTGTTTCTATATCTTCAGATCGTGTTTATGTTAGATATGACACTACCGGAGGTAAAGAACGAGATGGCATGATCGAATTAAGACGCGGGGTTGAGGATTTGTCTCTTGGTAATTCCAAATATGCTCAAGTTCGTATTGCTGTCGACGGCGATAAATATATGAAAGGTATGGCAGTATATTCTGATGACGTTCCTGAAGGTTATGATGTAATTTATAACACCAGTAAACCGGTTGGCGCTTCCAAAGACAAGATATTTAAGTCTATGAAAGATGATCCAGATAATCCATTTGGTGCTGTAATCAAAGCTAATGGCCAGAGTCATTATATTGGCGCTGATGGAAAAGATCATTTGTCAGCAATAAATAAAATAAAAGAAGAAACTGACTGGGAAAAGCAAAGTAAAAACTTAGCCGCCCAGTTCCTTTCTAAACAGAGTGTTGGCCTAGCAAAACAGCAATTAGATTTGGATTACAATATAAGAAAAGATGACTTGAATGAGATTTTATCTTATAATAACCCAAACGTGCAAAAGAAATTGTTAATGTCTTTCGCTGATAGCTGTGATTCTGCTGCAAATGAATTAAAAGCAGCGTCTTTGCCACGACAGGCATGGTATGTAATGCTTCCATGTCCTTCGTTAAAGGAAAATGAAATTTATGCACCTAGGTATAAAGACGGAGAAACAGTTGTATTAATAAGATATCCTCATGGCGGAACATTTGAGATTCCTGAGTTAAAAGTAAATAACAATAATAAAGAGGGTAAAAGATTAATAGGCGGTGACTCAGTTGATGCCGTAGGTGTAAATTTCAGTACCGCAAAACAGTTATCTGGAGCTGACTTTGATGGTGATACAGTTCTTGTTATTCCTAATAACGATAAGAAAATAAGATCCAAAGCACCATTAAAGGCCCTTGAAAATTTTGACCCATCTGATGCATACCCCGGGTATCCTGGTATGAAAGTCTGTAATGAACAGAATAAGCAAAAGATGATGGGCATAGTGTCAAATCTAATTACAGATATGACTATTAAGGGTGCTAATGAAGATGAACTGGCTAGGGCTGTAAAGCACTCCATGGTAGTAATCGATTGTGTAAAGCATGAGTTAGACTATAAAAGGTCCTATGTAGAAAATGGAATATCAGAATTAATTAGAACATACCAAACCGATCCAAATACAGGGCATGCTGGCGGTGCATCCACTATTATTTCAAAGGCTAGTTCTGAAGCTAGAGTAAATGAAAGAAAAGAGAGGGGTATCGATCCAGAAACAGGGGCTATAAAGTATGTGCCCACCTACAGAACGTATACGGATAAGAATGGTAATATTGTAGAAGCGAAAGTAAAGACAACAAAAATGGATTTGGTTGATGATGCATACAAATTAACTTCTAATTATCCTGGTACAACTACAAAAATGGAAGCTACATATGCTGATTATGCAAACTCATTAAAGAATTTGGCTCTAAAAGCAAGAAAAGAAGCAATAAGTATTAAAACAAAGCCATATTCTCCATCAGCAGCAAAACTGTACTCTACAGAAGTAGACTCTTTGAAAAACAAAGTTAGAGAAGCAGAATCAAATGCGCCTAGAGAAAGATTAGCTCAGGTCTATGCCAATGCTGTATACAAAGCAAAGAAAAAAGACAATCCTAACATGACTAATGAAGACAAGAAAAAGGTTAAACAACAGGCCTTAGCAACGGGTCGTGTTAGGTATAAGGCTAAGAAATCAAAGGTGGACATCACTGATAGGGAATGGGGGGCTATACAGGCAGGTGCCCTAGCTCCATCGTTCGTGGATAGGATTTTGAACAATGCCGATGAAGACCAAGTCAAGAAGCTGGCATTCCCATCCGGTAAGACCACTAGGGTAACCCTATCCCCCGCCAAGAAGGCCCGCATCAAGTCTCTGCTTAATAATGGTTATACTATAGCTGATGTTGCTTCTCAGTTTGGAGTATCAACATCAACAATTAGTAAAGTAAAGGCTGAAGAAAATGGAGGTTGATTAAAAAATGGCAGAAGAAAATAAAAAATTAACAGAAAAAAATGATCATGACTGCATGCTAAGTACAATCGACAATCCATTTGATCCTTATGATGAAAAACAGTATAATGATTGGAAAAGATTTGATGAAGATCATGGTTATTATTGTGAATCTCTTTTAGGAAGAGTTTGCCTTTCTTCAGAAGCTATTAGTGATGAAGATAATGCTATTGCTATAGAGCAAGCTATAGATGAGATTGTAAAATTTAATTATACAGGAAAATTTATTAAGTTACTTCCACCAGATAAGAGAAAATAAAAATAAACAAAAAAAAAATAGAAGGCTTTAAAAAATAAATAGATGGCTTTAAAAAATATAGATAGGTAAAAAAAAAAAATAAACACTTACTATAGTAAAAAAAAAATAGAACCATTAAGTTAAAGAATGCTATTATTGTAAAAAAAATAGTTCTTTTAAAAAATAGTTTTGTTTTACGTGTTGTTTTAAGTCTATCTATTATTACTTTTTATTAACGCCGTCTTTAAATTGAATGCTAGTAAATGTACTTGTGATTGTATAAAGGACACGTAGTGTAATACCATATGTTACCCGTTTCTTTTATACAATTACATTTACGTTTTCAGTTTTGTATGATAATAGTTTTGTATAGTTTTAACTAGTTGTATTTAGTTTACACATTAATTTATAGGTATACAAATTAAACATTTAATTACATTTGCAAAACATTTAATTAACTTTTATTTATTATTAAACTTTAAAACGTTTACAATTACAAATCAAAAGAAAGTTAAATACTATTTTCTATATCTATATTTATTTTTAAATACCCAGAGGAGGTTGTTTTTAATGGGCGCACTTAAAATCCCCACCCCAAAAATAAAATAGGGGTACCGTAGGGGGTCTTCGCGTCAACTACCCCCCTCCCTCAT
>JAGCGE010000159.1 GCA_017649745.1 Clostridiales bacterium
CTTCACAGAATCCTGATGAACGAATTCGGGTACACTGAGAAGCGCTGGAAAGCCCTTGATGACATTTATGCGCAGGGCGACAGCGGAAAGACTGGCAGATGGCTTCAGGGTTATATGGACCAGCTTGCAGGAGTTGGCTACAACTTTGAGGAGCTTGGATGGACCGAAGAAGAATTCAAAAAGAAGCAAGAAGAAGCAACAAAAACTGAGGCCCAAAGGATTGAAGAGCTTACGCAAGAAGAGCTCATTGTTGAAAGCTTAGTTCAGATTCTTGGAAACTACAAGGACGGCATGGACGCCGCTAGAGTTTCTGTTTCTAATTTTATAAAGACTTTAACTGGATTTGCTACAGCGGCTGGAAAAGCTATAATGGCCGTTGGCGAGGGACTCGGTATCGGAGGAGTTAGCTTCTATAACTTCGCAGCGCTCGTTGCCCCGGTATCTGAAGCCTTTGCTGAGCTTGCTGAAGCGATACAGCCAACACACAATGAGCTTGCGGCCATAATGGATGTGTTTGACGTTATTGGAACCCATATTTACGACGTCGTCTCTTCTGTTGCCGAAGTCGTGTATGAATTCGTCTCTTTCGCTGCGGCGGTAATTGCCTCAAGAGAAAGCCTTGATGAACTTGCAGAATCTGACGGTTTATCGTCTATCGAGACGAGTGTCATCGCGGTTCTGAAGGTTCTTCGTAACTTCTGGACGATCATCAAAAATATCGGAAAGAGCGTCGGTCGTATACTCGTTGCAATAAAGAATGCCTTTAAGAGGGTTTTCGATCCGTCTGGTGTTCTAATGGGCTTTTCGTCGTTTACGGATGGCCTTGCCGGAATATCTGAAAAGCTTGTAATCACAGAGAAAGCCGCTCTCGGTATTGAGAACGCGTTTGCTCTGGTATTTACAGTAGTTCAGTCCGTTGCTTCCGCAATTTCGAAGGTTGTCGGTGGCATCGTCAAGTTCATTGGCGGCGAAAAGAAAGCAACAAAAGCAACAGACGCACTACGGAAGACAGCTGACGCCGGTAGCAATACGACGTCGATATTCCAGAAGCTCGGAGAGACTGTCGAGAAACTCTTCAAGAAAGTCGAAGAATTTCCTGATAAATTCAAACGGTTGATGGACGCAATAAACCAGCAAGAAGGCGTCATTAGACTTAAGGAGTCTTTTGGCAAGCTGTGGAAGTCTATCAAAGACGGTATAGCAAATGCCGCAGGTCCGGCAAGCGATGCTCTTGGGGAGTTTGTTGAAGCCACAGGTGCCACAGGCGCTACTGGTTTCGGCATTCTCGTTAATGGTATCGGTATCGTGGCCGGAAAGATCGCCGACTTCGTAGACATGCTCCCGACATGGGGAACAAATATTAAGAACTTCTTCAACGACACGATGAACGACATCAAAACGTTTGCTGACAAGCTTGGGATTGCAGATTTCTTCAAGACTCTAGGAAACGCGGTCGATGTATCGTTCGATGAAAACGAACTGACAATAACTGGAAAAGTCAAAAAGTTCTTTACAGAGCTCGGAACGAAACTGTACGAACAGCTCTCCAGTGTAGATTGGATGAAAGTCGGCAAAGGATCGATCATCGCATTGATATTTGCGAATTTGTTCAATGTATTCAAGACGACAGACGAACTCGCGACATTGATTAGTGCGGCATCAGCGATTCCGAAGAACATTAACAAGATATTCATTAACTTCAACTCGCTTATTACTGTCGGTAAAGGTCTTGCGAAGAAGCTCACGATGGCGTATTTCATCAAGTCAATCGCGCAGTCTATAATCATGATAGCTGGTGCTGTTTATATTTTGGCGGACATGCCACAGGAGCAGCTTAAAGAAGGTCTTGCTGCGGTTACATGGATCGCCGTTATCATGATGATGCTCGGCAAAGCATTCGAGATGCTGACTAGAAACCTTAATGCTGCCGGCTCTGTTAGACAACGTAATGTCGGAAACCAGACTGGTATCTCTATCGTCAATAAGGTCAGTGGGTTGTTCACAACACTCCTCGGGCTTGCGGCGGTATTCGCCGCAGTATATCTACTGATGAAAGGCTTCCATGATCTGGCGTCAAAGCTGGACACAATAAAGAACGATGATACGATCGGCCATACCATTCTGTTAATGGCTGGTATGATAGCCGGAATAGGCACATATTTTCTGATAATGCTAGCCGCAACTAGACTTCTGAACTTCCAGAAAGACGATGCCGCGGCGTTTATATCGATAGGCATATTCTTTGCAGGTCTTGGTGTGGCGCTTCTGCTTATTTCTGAGTCCCTAAAAGTACTTAACGATGTAGACATAAAAATAGAGACTGTTGCTGCTCTTGCCGGCATACTATTTGCATTGACCCTCGTTATTGCGGCTGTTGGTTACGCTGCGCAGAATACTGATTACAAATCGATGCTAGCAATAACCGCAGTGATGTTTGTGCTGACGATTACGTTGGCGGCTATTGGCGTTGGTCTTGTTGCCCTTACGACAATTCTAATTGGCTTGAAACTATCTGGTAATCTGGATGTGTTTAAGCTTGCAGTTGCGACGGTTGCTTTATTCGTACTGGCAATGGGACTTGCCATTGATCTCATAATATCGAATTTGAAACGAGTAAAACCTCAGCTTATGTTGTCGCTCGCTGCCGTAATATTGTCATTCTCGGTAGCGATGGTATTGATAGGCGTTGCTATCGGCAACCTCGCGAAAAACCTTGACGGAACCAGTGCTCTTGCAGCCGGTGTAGCTATAGGTACTATTATCGGTGCACTAATAGGCATTGGCGTGCTGGTAATGCTGATGCTCAAGCAACTCGCACCGATGCGAGAAAAGTCCTATGAACGAATTCTTGCAGTCGCTGCAGTATTTGCTGCGGTAGGCGTCTGCGCGGTAGCCATTGGTGCGGCGGCACAGCTTGCCACAGGAGCCAGTATCGGCTCTATGATATTCATAGTCGCTGCTATAGCACTTATTGCAGGAACGCTTATCGGAACTGTAGCGCTTCTTAAAAAGATAAACGACCCCAAAGCAGTTGAGGGCCTGTTCGCGATGGCTGTTGCATTTGTCGCAATAGGTGCGGCTATGTATATTCTGGCGTTGTCGTTAAAAATGCTTGCAGAACTAGACATGACTCATCTCGGCGTGGCTGCTGGAATACTGTTCGTATTCATGGCGTTGTTCTCGGTGCTTGCGATATTTGTCGGTGCTAATACTGCACTGGCCGCTGGCTTCAAAGCCATTGCCGGTGGCATATTAATGATAGGCATTGCGTTCCTTGCGATGGGCGCCGGTCTTTACGTATCAGCCAAAGCAATGGAACTCATAACGAACATAAGCACGAGACTTGCGGAGTCTATAACCCTCATCGCGACAGCCATTGAAGGTCATACCGGTGTGTTTATCGGTATTATCGTTACTTGTATTGCTATCGCGGTAGTCATCTCGTTGATTGTCGTTAGCATCATGCCGCTTACGACGGTAGTTACGAGCGTAATCGGTTCTGTTGTTAGTATGGTAACAAGAGGCATTGGCGCGTTGTCGACATCTCTGAGCACAGCCTTTACAAACTTTATAACATGGTGGAACGGCTCTTCGAAACAGGTTAAGACGATGTTCGTAAGCATGATCGTTATGCTCTGCGCAGCAATCATCAAAGCATCGCCTGAAGTATTGAAGACCATTGGAAAACTGATTATTAAGGTGGCAGATTTTCTGATTGAGCTTATTCCGGTAATCGTTGACAAACTTGTTGATATTTTACTTGCGCTTATCAACGCCCTTGCTGATAAGATTAGACAGGAATCTGCAAGAATTGCGTACGCATTGTGGAATGTGATTGAGGCATTATTTGAGGTCTTGATAGACGTGGTTGCCGAGGGCCTGGGCCTGTTTCTATCCATGTTCGAAAACGTGCCACTTGTCGGAGATCTCGTTAGCGATGCAAAAGAGATGCTTTATGGCGGAGCAATGGGAGCAAAGGCGTTACTGCGCGACGGGCTCGAAGCAGCGAACGAATACGCTGATGCAATCGAAAAATGTGCGACAACCGAAGAGCTAATGGCTGCCGGACGCGAAAGATCAGATGCTGGCTGGAAAAGCCTGAAATCGGATGCTCACGACGCAGCGGTGCAGGTTGGATTAGTTCAAGATGCCGCCAATAAAGATCTTGGTAATAATACCGTTCCGGATCAGATTAGCCGAAAATCCGACGAAGCTTATCGGAAAATGGTCATCCTTCGTGATGCTGCGACTGAAGCCTCCGAAAAATTGGGGGACATCCCTCAAGCAGCAAAAGACGCGTATATAAAAGCGCAGTCCGAAGGTTACACGTCTCGTCTCGGAGCCGGATACCTCAAGAAGGAAGACGCAAAGAAATCCGGTGAAGAGGCGGGAGCAGCCGCAAACGACGGACTCATAGCCCAACCGTGGAAACAAACTGGCAAAAAAGCAGGTAAAGATACTGGTAACGGCATCATTGAAGGAGTTACAGACGCGATCACAGACAAAGTTGACATCAATGGCATGACGAATGGTATGTTCGGAGGCTCTGATAATCCGCAAGACTTCCTTACACAAGGCGGATACGGTGCTGATGACTGGGGCGCTGCTGGTACAGACACTGTCGGTCAGTACACAGAAGATGGCGCTGCAGCAATGAAGGACGAGAACCTCTTCTATGATTCTGAAACCGATAACATGAAAGCCGCGAATGAGGCAGTTAAAGACGCTCGTAAAGAGCACGTTGAGACTGTCAGAGACGAGATTGTCAACCCCGCGGCTAATGAGCTTAGAAAAGGTCATGATAGATTTTATAGTGCTGGCGAGTGGGCCATTGCTGGTTATACAGCGGCTATTCGTAACGGCGCAGATGAAGCCAATAAAGTTCTTACTCAAGTTGCTGCTGGTAGCTACGGCGAGTTTATAGGCCCAAGAGGTCTTGACGAGAATTCCCCGTCGAAGAAGTTCTATCAAGCTGGTGTTTATGCTACACTTGGTTTTATAAACGGCATCCAGAAGAATGAAGAAGCTGTCGGATCCACAATGAATGGTCTTTCCGGAACAGTCATTGACGCTTTCGGCAATCCGATGCAGTATGTTGCGTCCATGGCGAACGGAGACATCCAGTACGATCCGTCTATCAGACCCGTACTGGACACGTCTGGTATTGCTCGTGGCGCATACGGCATAAATTCCATGTTCCAAAATCAAAATGTAACACTTTCCGGACTTTCTGGGCAGATCGCAGCAGACATCGGTCAGCTTGACTCCAGAAATTCTGATGTAGTTGAGGAGCTCAAAGCCCTTAGAGAAGAAATGAGTTACCTGTCAGACGACATCCAGCAGATGCAAGTGGTGATGGATACCGGAGCGCTCGTTGGTACAATGGCTGGTCCTATGGACAAAGCAATGGGCCGCAGAGCGATTTATAGAGGAAGGGGGAACTAAGGATGCAGACCTACTATGATGGCGCTTACTCAGTGTATTTCGGAGACAAGAACACATGGACAGATTGGCACCTTATCCCCATTTCTCGTCCGGTAATCAATCCTCCGCCAATTCATTCTAACACTGTTGAAGTTCCCGGTGCGAATGGTTACATAGACTTAACGGATTTCCCAACAGGATTTCCGACGTACGGCAACCGCACCGGGACTCTTGAATTTTACGTCGATAACTCAGTTCCGAACTGGGATTGGGATCGGGCGTATGACGAAATCATGAATTATCTCCATGGGTTCACGATGAAACTCGTCCTGGGTGATGAGAAGGGCAATCGAACACCTTTTTATTACTCAGGACGTTTCGCGGTTAACCAGTGGAAATCTGATAGACTGTGTTCGTCTATAACAATCAATTATGACGTGTTCCCGTACCGCCTTGTTTCTTTTTCAACTCAGGAACCGTGGCCGTGGAATCCGTTTGATTTCCGTTATGGCGTTATCATTGATAAGTCAGAATTCACGTTCACCATGGACGATGCCTCGTCTTGGTCTACACTCACGACCTGGACATCCGACTATCTCGGTCTGATGCCGCTTACACCGGTGTTCACGGTCTCGGCAGACGGAGGAATGGACATCGAATGGTGTAACTGGAACCCGGATGCGTCAAAATCTATTGACCCACACGCTTACTATCATCAGTATCATCTAGCGAACGGTGTCAACAACGTTCCGACAATCCAGTTCGCAACACCTAAGCCCGGAGACAGGACAAGTTTCAACTTCAAAGGCATCGGCACAGTATCAATAGACTTCAGACAAGGGAGGCTTTGAGCAATGTACACTGTATACGCGGACGATGTATGCATTTTCGACGATACTGTAGAAGACATTCGAGTAAAGCTCATAGACCCTACCCTCACAATGGAGGACAGTGCCGCTGGGTCATTGGAATTTACTCTACCAATTCAAAATCAGGGCTACGGCAACAAACCTAATGGTCAGCCGGTTATAGAACTGATGCGAACCAGGTTCCATGTCTTCAGGACAATCCAGAACAACGGCGCATATGTGACAGAAGAGATTTGGGAAGGGCGAGCAATCACTGAGGAGTTTGATTTCTACAACAACCGTAGAATCTACTGCGAAGGTGAACTCGCCTATCTCAATGACACTACCCAACCGCAGGCGCAGTACTTCGGAAATGCGGGTGCCATCCTTGATGTCAGTGGGTTTTTAAGAACTATCATCGAGAACCACAACAAAAAGGTGTCGGCCGACAAGCAATTCACTGTCGGCGCAGTCACTGTGCATCAGGAATCTATCGGTGCTTACCGGTATACTGACTACGGAACGACGCTCGAGGCAGTCAACAAACTCGTAGAGGATGTCGGCGGTCATATGAGAATCCGTAAACAAAACGGTATACGGTATCTTGACTGGTATGCCGAGTTCGGTCAATCTGCAACGGCGAACCAGGTTATCGAATTCGGAAAGAACCTGCTTGATGTCGCAAAAACGAAGGACATGACAACCCTCTGCACGGTATTGTTGCCACTTGGTAAGAAGACCACAAACGGGGGTACAACGACGGTTGGCGACGAGATAAAGTTCAGTTGGCAATCTGACGGCACATGGATCGATGGCGACGGTATTATGCATGCGGTAGATCCATCGACATCTGCTTACTACGGACATCAGGCGAGCTACGCGATTGAAGTGCAACCTGAGCACACATACTTTATTACATGCCGAAACACAGGTATTGTTGAAACGAACCAGGCTTGTGCCATGTACGTAGTCACAGACGCCCTTAATAAGGGAGATTATGGTCAGCCTGTTATGGTTAAGTCTGCCTCTGGTGCCGTTGCAACAGACATCGTCGAAGAGAAGATAACAATCCCGATACAGGACAACCCGGGGCATACATACTATCTCTATCTTTGCACGCTTACACAGACCGCGCTAAGGGCGAGAGTCTATGACTCAAAAGAAATCCCTGAGAACCTTGATGAGTATGTAACAGTCGAGTCCGTCAACAGCGGTTCACTCTTCGTACAGAATTCTGAGCTAATTTCAAAATACGGGTGGATTGAGCGTCAACACGTATGGGACGACGTTGAAGAGCCCTCCGTATTACTTACGCGCGCTCAGAACTACCTTGCGACTGGTCAGTTCGAGGAAGACGTGCTCGAGGTAACAGCCCTTGATATGCTTGCTCTCGGGTACAATGACAAACGTGGACTTAATGTCCTTGATATTATTCACGTCAAGTCTGAACCGCATAACATTAACAAGTATCTTCCTATCACAAAGCTCGAAATACCACTCAACGACCCCGCAAACATGAAGGTCACGATTGGCATCGACGAGACTAAGAACCTCACACAGTCAAACGCTGAGATGAATGAGTCCCTGCTTGCTAAGATTGGGGCTATTCCATCAGCGTCTACACTTCTTCAGAATGCGTATGAGGATGCTGCGAATCTGATCAACGCTGCTACAGGCGGCTATATCACCATTGAGCAGAACGAGCAGGGTACCGCTACAGCGCAGTTCATTGTGTCTAATGTACCGTATGATCAAATCGATCTGGCTACGAATGTCTGGCTATGGAACGTAAACGGTTTGTGTCACGTAACTTCTTGGCCTCCAACTGGTCAGGACATGAACCTGGCGCTCACTATGGACGGTTCGATCGTTGCTGACAGAATGACAACCGGTACTCTGAGAGCGATTCAGATTGTTGGCTGCGATTTGACGGTGTTTGACAGCGATACAGTTGATCCGTCCCAGGAGCACAAAGAACCAGGCTGGTCTACGCGCGATGGATGGGTCAGACTCTGCCAAGGAAAACTTCGTGGAGGAATAGGCGCATTCATCGACCCGAACGGCAGGACATGTTACGAAAACGAGTACGGCTGGCTTGATTGCCACACGGACATTACGGACATCGATGGTGAATCCCAGACTCGTAGACACGGTTGGCAATGGCATTCGGATGCTATACAAATTTGGACGAACTCCTTCGCAACAAGAAACATGGGAGACTATGGGACTGGAAAAGTATGCTGGAAGGGCGGAACTGGAACGGTTTGGGTCGCATCTAGTGTCGGAAATGAAATACAGTGGATGACGATAGACTTCGTTAACGGCCTGATGGTTACAAAGATACCGAATGGTCATGAGCCGTCGGATCCAGTTATTAACAATGGAGGCGAAAACCCGAGCGGTTAAGTTTTCCTGAAAGAATTCAAAATGGAGGTACTTTATGGACAGAGTATACGCAAGCGTCGAAGGCGGCCTTGCTCAGTGGCTTAGCGTTGAATCCCAAATGGACGAAATGCTTGAAAAAGGTGCTACACTGTACGTTGTTCATGACGACAACACAACAGAAGTGCTTGCAACCCCTGAAGATGGCTACCTTCTTCCGAAACCTAAGATCACAGTAACTATTAAGATCGGAGGTGTGACCTGATGGACGATCCACGTCAGGAGATGATGGCGATGGAAGACCGTGTTAAATCGGCTCGGTCCCTCGTCAAGAACACCATGCAGCAGATTATGCTGAAAACAGGCCTGCCTCCGTATCTCATGGATCTCGTTGTCTGCGAGGCTCTTGCTGATATTCGTAACTTCGAGATCCATTGGGGCGAAGAACCCCCGAGAAGACCCACACCAACTGTACAACAGGAAGGTGATGAGAATGCCGTGGGCGAAAATTGACAATGAACTTGGCATCATAAGAAACGCCGTATACGGAGAAGATGTCCGCTGGGCCATTCATGACGCTTTAAAGAAAATTAACGATGAACTACCGGAAGATCCAGAACCGGAAGACGACGATAAGGAGGATTGATGTCGCATGGCTGAAATCTCACAGGAATTACAAACGATTGTGACCGGAAGATACGGCAGCGACATTCGCATGGCCATCCATGACGCTATCCAAAAAGTCAACGTTTCATCCGGTTCTGGCGGTGGAGGTGTTGCTCATGGCCCTGTTGGTGACGTAAAACAGAAGCTAGGGGGTTATGACAACACGATCACCACTGGCTTTCTCAACGCTCGGACTATGAATCCCGTAGAGTACGTTCAGGATTCATCCGTTACGTCCAGATCATCCGCATCACTCACGATCAATGTCCTTGGCCGGCATACAGTGATCGGCATTGTAATTGCAACGGGACAATTCATTGACGTAACTGGACTGGGGTCTACATGGACTACAGTTTACGACGATGGTATTCTCATCGGACAACAGGGTGGATTGAGCACGAAAATGCAGGCGATGATTGTAAAGCGTACCGGATCATATGAGAACGTCACACTTGAAGCAACGACACCGCTCAGCGAGACGATCTGCATGAAACTTATTGTTCTCAATCAAAATGAGGACGTTATAGGTACAACTTTCACCAAGATGACGGAGGATCAGTATAGTCCAGCAGCTCCTACGTCTGACACGCTGTATGTAACAGCACAATTTTACGATGGTGATATTTCAGAACCTTCGTATACCGCTTATCCTGAGGATTCCGCAGTACAAATGACCGTCGGAACCGTCGGGGCCTTTTACAAGAAAGGCAACAGCGGTAGCATTCGATTTGACTATAAGAAGCACCTCGAGTTCCCTGAATGGGGCGCGGCGCTTTTAACAACAACTCTCAGTTGATATTTGGAGGTGAATTAAATGGCTCTTACAACTCATCCGATTTATGGTGATACAGAGCAGCTGTACAACATTCTGTCTACAAGCGGCTTATTCACCTCTGTAACAAAATCCATTGTCGAAAGCACAAAGACCATAACCTGCTCTGACACTTATGGGACACGACTTGTGGTTAAGGTGACAAACGTTGAGGCAGACGGCAGCGGTGGAAGCACATGCGGTTATCGATATTACTATGGTGGAGACAAGACATGGGATTGTCTTTCTTTTGATAATACCAGTTCGGAAACTGATGAATATCGGTTCCCGTATATCGTGTATCAGACTACTTCCACACTTGTAATCGTTACTGCTTCCAGAAACGCAACAGATCCCACATGGCCGCTCAAGTGTCTCGTGCTTACCAAGGATAACAACAATTATGTCGGCGTTCTCACATCGAATAGTTATGAAGATGGCTTCTGGAATAACGACGTACCGAGATCCATAAGCAAAGATGCATCAGCGCCAATACTCTACAGTTATTCTTCTGGTATATACTGCAAGTTTGCTGTTATCGCGTCAGCCTCGACTCTTGTTCCGGTTACTACAAACGATGCGTCGAAGGTCACGTATTTCCCAAAGCTCTTCAGAGGCGTTATGACTCAGTATCAGTCTAATCGCATAGGCCTTGCGACTCTCAACGACAACGAGTATTTGTCTCTTTACGGAGCAGCGTTCGTAAGAATCGACTAAGGAGGTGACCTCATGAAACTGTTTGATGGTAACCTCATCACAGTTGTCAAAGGCAACAGTGCGGTAATCGGAATCACGATCACAGACACTGAAACCGGAGACCCGTACATTCTCACCGGCGATGCGGTAGTGATATTTACAGTTAAGAACAAGAGGGGCGAGAAGGTCATTCAGAAGACGCTTACTTCTCAGGACTACGAGGAAGATCAGCAGACTCTGGAATGCAACCTCTCTCCGTCTGATACTGTGACACTCCTTACCGGTGAATACGACTACGACTGCCTGCTGTACTCTGAATCTGAGAACCTGGCAGTCACATTCATTTCGTCCAACCTTGTAATCGAGAAAGCAGTTGGACTGTACACTGATATTTCCGGTGGTGATAACGGATGAACAATCGTGATATTTCTGGATCCATAGGGCGTGTTGTCCTTGACGGCAAGACTGTTCAGAGATCTAGAATCGCTGGAAACTTGTCCGTTGGTGGCCATGGAATCAGAGAACTGAGATTTTACGCTACGAGGTCGGAATTCCCTCCCCAGGGCGAAGAGAGCCTGCTGTACATTGACCGCGGCGGACAGACATTATATTTTTGGGATGATGGCGAGTACAAGTCTTCTACGATCTCGTACGAGGACATCATCAACGACGCCGTAATCTCTCAAATGATGACATGGTCTTCCGATAAGATTAACGACGAGTTCGAGTCTGATCAGCAGCAGCTTGACAACATCGGTTCTTTCGACGCTATCACCAATCAGGAAATCTACAACATTCTGCTAACCTAAAAGGAGTGATATTTTATGGCAGACAACAAGTATCTCGATTACAATGGCTTGCTGTATTTCTGGCAGCAGCTAAAGACCAAGTTCCTGAGCACCATCGGCTACGACACCACTAACAAGAAGATAACGCAGACCAAGAACGGAACGACGACAGATGTTGTCACCGTCGCAACGCTGAAATCCGATATGAACCTCACTGCAAGCGACGTGGGTCTTGGTAATGTCGGCAACTTCAAAGCGGTGTCTACGGTTGCGAGTCAGGGCCTTACCGATCAGGAAAAAGCGAACGCAAGAGCCAACATAGGTGCTGGTGATTCTGCGTTTAGCGGTGACTTCTCTGACCTGACAAACGTCCCGACAACGATCGCTGGTTATGGTATCACCGATGCGAAGATCGATTCCGGCACAATTACGCTCGGTTCGAACACGATCACGCCGGCTCCGAAGTCTACCGCGGTGACCAATGTTGCTTGGAATTCTACCAGTAACAAGATAACAAAAACGATAAACGGAACCACGACCGACGTTGTATCTGCTTCCACACTGAAAACGGCAATGGCCATCACCTTCAGCGATGTTGGAAGTACGCCGACAACACTCGCTGGTTATGGCATCACTGACGCTAAAATCGAGAACGGCGTCATCACCCTCGGTTCCAACAGTGTTTCTGTTGTCGGTGTCTATCGGTACAAAGGCAGCGTGTCCACGGTTGCAAACCTTCCGACACACAGTTCTACACCGGCACCGGAACCGGGTGATGTGTATAACGTCACGGCTAACGGTAAGAACTATGCTTACGTCGAATATGACAGCAGTACTAGCAAAGATGTCTGGGATGACCTCGGCGGCGAATTCGAGATCACTTCTATCACCAACGCTGAGATTGACACCATCCTCGCAAGCTAAAATTGTGAGGTGAATTCAAAATGAGCAATGTAAACGGAAGTTTCCTCGACAAAAACGGACTGACATACCTGTGGGGTAAGCTCAAAGCTCTTATCGGCGCCAAAGCAAGTGTTGATGATATTTATGGGTTAGGCACAAACATCGCTTCAAACGCAAACCTTAATAATCTAACAACCCCTGGCGTCTATCAGTTCACGTCTACGGACGGCTCAAATCTCACCAACTGCCCGATAACAAACGCAACTTTCAGACTCGAGGTACGGTATCTTAATAGCTCCGCACGATACTTGCAGATCCTCTATCCTCAGCATACAAACGGGCCAACATGGTTTGTGCGTGTTCGGCATTCAGATGGGTGGTCGAGGTGGCATAACGAAGACGCTTACGGTATCGGAAAGACTCTTACCGCAACCGATAATCTTGATAATGTGAAGGATCCAGGACGATACAACTTTGGTGGTACAGCCGCAAGAACAATTGGAAGTGCGCCTGCTTATGGTATCGGCGGAGAACTCATTGTAGAAGTGATCCAGAATAGCAACCGTATACGACAGACATTCTACGTCAATAATGCGAAAGGAGATGCCGGATATTTCTACACGAGAACCTATGTATCGTCAAACAGCGGCGAATGGTCTAACTGGTACCGGATTGACGGTTTTGGGACTATAGGAGTATCAATATCAAACGATACTGATATTACTGGTTTGCAAACTGGCAGATATTACAAAGACTCCAATGTTAGTACCATAACTGGGTTACCGTCTGACTTCACTTATGCTGCTTTTGTATTAGAAGTATCGGCTACGTTACTCTCCACCAGACGTACAATGACACTTTATCCGGCTGGTCAAGATGATGACGGAGTGTTCTACAGACGTCTTGAAACTTCTGCCGGTTGGGGACCATGGTATAAGTATTCTGGAACAGTTGTGAGTTAAAAGGAGTGAAGTTTTATGTATAATCTCGTTATCATGCAGACGAGCAATAACGGCACTACCGCGAGAGCCATATACCCTTATGAAGGTTGGGATGCAGTTCTTGCCGCATTCCACTCTGAGCTTGCTTACCGTGCTGACACTCGTGTCAAGACCGTGTGCACCATTCTCGATGAAAACGGCACCGAGCTCAAGAACGAGGTCTGGGAACGTGCGACCAACAACGAAGAAAGTGTGTAAAAATGGAAAGGTCCCTTTCTAAGGTCATGTAACAGATTTTTCAACTGCTATAATGGCCAACTACGAAAGGAGTTGATTTGTATGGCTAATTTTTTTAAAAAGGCGTGCGACGAGCAGCGGAAAAGATTACTGGAAAAGCTTTCCGCGACGGAGCCGGGTACACCGGAGTACCGCGAACTTCAAGCTCAGCTTGGTGCGTTCGACATCATGGACGAGAAAAGAGCGTCCGGTCGTATCGCACCGACAGACTGGCTTAAGTTTGGGGCAACGGTAGCTACTACGGCGATCGTCGTGACAGCGGATCAGTGGATCCCTGCTGTTGCGTCGAAACTGCGCCTTAGCGAGGTAGCAACAAAGCTGCTTAAGTGAGGCTAGAAGCTCTGGCCCTTGGGAGAAATCTCAGGGGCTATCTTCTTTCGAAACAAAGTTTAAGTTTTTTCAGTTTGTATTCCAAAGGAGGATTTCAAAATGGCAAGAAGAATTCGTATCGCAGAACTTATCTTTTACACGCTTGGTTTCTTTTGTTCAGGACTTGGTCTTCTTGGGCTCTTGGTGGATGTCGCGTCATCGGTTACTTTCTGGGAAGGGGTATGGGTGCTTTTCCTCAGTTTCTACATGGTATCTGAGATAAAGCATCACGAGCAAAAGAAGTTCAACGAGAAGTATGGCTATGAGAACTGATATTTTTCTCCTGATTTCCGAATCGCAAGATTTTCAACTCCTATAATGGTCCAGCACAGAATGGCTGTGCACAGGACTGCTAGAAAGGAGGTAAATCTATGATTAGTGGATTTCTGACAGTTATAGGAGTGATCATTGCGATCGCATTTATCGCTGTAGCTGCAA
>JAGCGE010000160.1 GCA_017649745.1 Clostridiales bacterium
CCTACTACCCCGCTCATCATTCCGCCTCTTACGATGTTAAAGAGCGATATCCTGCCTATGACCTTAGTCGGATCATCCTTTTCGAAAATAAAGAGAGGCAATAATCTGTCATCATAAAAAAGCGAAAGATCATTCTTGATATAGTCTTTCTGAACTCTCGGAGTGAAATAGGAATCAGGCTGGGTCTGAGCCCACTTCTTGTGGAAAGCCCTGTTCTTTACATAATAATCGCAAACTTTCTGAGCTGCTCCCTTCTTAAGAACGGCAAGTCTCAGGCGTTCAGTCTCCAGAGCGAATACCTCGTCTCTTTCGTGTCTGAAGCAGATATCATACGGTACACTTTGTTTCACGGCTTACTCTTTGAGCCTCCACTTCCAAAAATATATGGCAAAAAGATTATACATCAACTTATAAAATAATCTTAAACTTATTTCAATTTGTAGTCTGAAAGGTCTTTCCGAAAAAAATAACAGCCTTTGAAAGATCAAAGACTGTCTAAATCTTGGTGGCTCACTGGGGGTTCGAACCCCAGACCCCTTGATTAAAAGTCAAGTGCTCTACCAACTGAGCTAGTGAACCAAAAAAAATGGCTGGGGTGGCAGGAATTGAACCTACGGTGCGGGAGTCAAAGACCCGTGCCTTACCACTTGGCGACACCCCAGTGTAATAGGCTCAAAGTGCAATTATGAATTCTAAAAGAAAAAAGTGGGGTGGGATATGGGATTCGAACCCATGACTTCCAGTGCCACAAACTGGCGCTCTAACCAACTGAACTAATCCCACCATGTACCAGCACTATTAACCCAGCACGAAAAATTATATTAGTAGTGTCGGATAAAGTCAAGAATGAATTTGTTTAGAAGTTGCCAATATCCGATTTCGAGCGTAAAATCTCTATGTTAATAATCTAATAGGAGTACTTTATGGACAATTCATATATTACAATGCCAAAAGGGTATAAAGCAACAGGCGTTTGTGCCGACCTCAAAGGTGAAGGCAAACTTGATTTCGCTTTGGTCTATTCTGAATCCCCTGCTACAGTAAGCGGTGTATATACATCTAACCTTGTTAAAGGTCATTCTCTCCAGAGATCTATCAAGCTCATTGCCAACGGTAAGGCTAAGAGAGCTATCGCTATCAATGCAAAGAATGCTAATGCATGCGTAGGTCCTGTTGGTGAAACTGATGCAGATGAGATTGCTAAGGCTATCGCAGAAAAGCTCGGTGTTGATTCTGATGAGGTCCTCACTGCTTCAACAGGCGTTATCGGAATCAGACTTCCTGTCGAAAAGATGATCTCACATGTTCCTGCTCTTGTATCTTCACTTGGAAGCGATGAGCAGTCAGCTCATAATGCAGAGCTTGCAATGATGACTACTGACACAGTTCCAAAGGAAGTTTCAGCTAAGATCGCTCTTCAGGATGAGAAAGAAGTTACAGTAGCAGCTATGGCTAAAGGATCCGGAATGATCCACCCTAACCTTGCTACAATGATCTGTGTTTTCACAACAGATGCTAAGATCGAGAAAGACCTTCTTGATAAGATGCTCAAGAATGCCGTTTCTCACACATTCAACAGAGTAAGCGTTGACGGAGACACATCCGTATGTGATTCAGTTATGGTATTCGCTAACGGCGAAAGCGGCGTTGAGATCAAAGATGGTACAGAAGATGCAGAGATCTTCCAAGATACATTGATCTCACTTTCAACTGACCTCGCTCGTATGATCGCATGTGACGGCGAAGGCGCAACAAAACTTCTTGAAGTTATAGTTAAGAATGCAGCTACAGAAGAAGATGCTAAGCTTGTAGTTACAGCGATCGCTCGTTCTCCTCTTTGCAAGACAGCTATTTTCGGAGAAGATGCTAACTTCGGCCGTTTCATCACAGCAGCAGGATACTCAGGAGCTTCTTTCGACCCTAACAAGCTCGACATGTATGTTGGTGATCTTCTCGTATGTAAGGACGGAGACGCTACGATTACAGATGAGGAAGCAGCTGCAAAGCTTCTTGCTGAGCACGACATCACAGTAACAGTTGATCTTAATGCAGGATCATTCGAAGACAGAATGTTCACTTGTGATTTCTCATACGATTATGTAAAGATCAACGGAAGCTACAGAAGCTGATAAATAAATAGATCGATAAACAAAGGGCTGTTTCACTACCAAGCGAAACAGCCCTATTTAATTATCTTTTAAAAGCAACGATCATTTCTCTGCTTTATTATCAGGAACAACAACTACAAGTGCTTCTTCACTCTCAAGAATATCAAATACGAACTCGTCATTCTTGAAGTCGATCATGAGGCTCTTACAGCCCTTAAGCTTACCTTCAAGGAACATATCAGCAAGCTTGTCCTCGACCTTAGTTCTGATAACCTTACGAAGAGGTCTAGCACCAAACTTAGGATCATATCCGAGCTTAGCAAGTTCATCGGCAGCCTCTGTTGTGATCTTAGCCTCGATACCCTTCTCTGAAAGAGATTCGAATACTTCCTTCATCATGATATCAGCAATACTTCTGATCTCTTCCATAGAAAGCTCGTTAAAGATAACAGTCTCATCAACACGGTTAAGGAATTCAGGTCTGAATGTTTCCTTAAGAGCTGAAGCAACCCTACTCTCAAGAGCCTCTCTTGTTCCGCTAAAGAAACCGATCGTGTTAGCTTTAGCTGAGTTACCAGCATTAGAAGTCATGATAATGATCGTGTTCTCAAAGTTAACATGCAATCCGTGGCTATCTGTAAGACGGCCTTCATCCAAAAGCTGCAAGAGAAGATTGAACACATCAGGATGCGCTTTCTCGATCTCATCAAAAAGGATTACAGAATATGGCTTTCTTCTTACCTGCTCTGTAAGTTGTCCTGAATCCTCATGACCAACATAACCCGGAGGAGAACCGATCATCTTACTTACAGAATGAGCTTCCATATACTCTGACATATCGATCCTGATAAGAGCCTCTTCACTGTCGAACATTACTTCAGCAAGAGCCTTAACAAGTTCTGTCTTACCTACACCAGTAGGTCCGACGAAGATAAATGATGCCGGCTTATGCTTCTTAGTAAATCCAGATCTGTTACGACGCACGGCACGAGCAACTGCACTTACAGCCTGCTCCTGACCGATAACGCGCTTATGAAGTCTCTCTTCAAGATGAACAAGCTTATCAGTCTCAGTCTCAGAGATAGACTTTAGAGGAATACCTGTCCACATCTCGATAACTCTTGCAATATCTTCGACCTGAATAGGATCAGGCTTGATATCAGTATTCAAAGCATCTAATTCCTTACGAAGCTTATCAACCTTCGCTTTAAGTTCAGCCATCTGAGCAAAACTCTTCTCCTGCTCTTCAGGAGTTATCTCTGATACCTTATCTGAGAAAAGATTATATTCTTTCTCCGCTGCCTTAAGCTCTTTTTCAGTCTTAGCAAGTTTAACTAACTTGATATTCTCAAGGTTAGCTCTGGAACCTGCCTCATCAATAAGGTCGATAGCCTTATCAGGAAGATATCTGTCTGTTATATATCTCTTAGATGCCTTAACAGCAAATTCAATAACTTCATCAGAGTAAGTTACATTATGATGCTTCTCATAATAGTCCTTAATACCCTTCAATATCTCAATAGCTACTTCAACTGAAGGCTCATCGAGCATTACCTTCTGGAAACGTCTCTCAAGAGCTGAATCCTTCTCGATCTTACGGTATTCAGCTGTTGTGGTAGAACCTAAGATACGAAGCTCACCTCTTGCAAGAGCCGGCTTAAGGATATTAGCTGCATTAGTTGAACCCTCTGCATCACCTGCGCCCATGATAGTGTGAAGCTCATCAATAACAAGGATTACGTTCTCTTCACGCATAGCCTCATTGATAACTCCCTTGATACGGCTCTCAAACTGACCTCTGAACTGAGTACCAGCTACCATAGCAGGAAGATCAAGTTGCCATACCCTCATGGAAAGAAGCTTCTCAGGAACCTTACCTTCAATGATCTTAAGTGCAAGGCCCTGTGCAACAGCAGTCTTACCAACACCAGGAGCACCGATCAATACCGGGTTATTCTTAGTTCTTCTGTTAAGGATCTGAACTACACGATCGATCTCTTTATCTCTTCCGAGGATTCTATCGATCTTACCTTCTGCAGCACGTTCTGTAAGGTCTGTACCGAATTCACTTAAGAACTTAAGCTTCTTCTTTCTTCCCTTATTACTGTAGTTCATATCTTCGGTTGCACCGTCACCGTCAGCATCAGGCGTCTTATCAACAACACCAGTATTGGAACTATCTTCATCAAACTCGTAAGGATCTCCATCCTCAAAAGGCATTGAAAGATCTTCTCCGTTTAATATCGTCTTGAAAAAATCTGCCGGATCAGACGGACCGCCTGTACCGCCAAGCATATTCTCTACTCTGTCGCTCATCTCATCGATATTGTCTTCGGTTATACCTGCAGCCTTAAACATATCGCTGATTCCGCTAAGACCGGATTCATATGCACATTTAATGCAGTAGCCCTCATCGATCCTCTCGCCATTCTCATAACGGCTCGTGAAGACGATAGCTACACGCTTCTTACACTTAGTACAAATTGACATTTATCTATACTCCACTTTCTTTTACTTTACGTCGCGGCTTAGGCCCTGTCGCGATCTCCAACGCTTCTTCTTCTAATCTATCCTTATCAATAAGCAATTCGAGAGTTGTATATTGCTCTTTCTCCTTAGCCCTGTCAAGCAAAGGCTTAAGGAACTTGCCCGTATAGGACCTCTCGACTTCGCAGATCTGCTCAGGAGTACCCTGAGCTATGATCGTACCGCCATTATCACCGCTCTCTGGCCCAAGATCGATGACATAGTCGCACGTCTTGATCACATCAAGATTGTGCTCGATAACTACTACAGTATTATTATTTTGTGTGAGTCGCTCCAAAATGTCAACAAGCTTGTGGACATCCGCCATGTGAAGGCCTGTCGTAGGCTCATCGAGCACATAGAGCGTCTTACCGGTAGATCTTCTGGAAAGCTCGGCAGAGAGCTTGATCCTCTGAGCTTCACCACCAGACAACTGAGTAGAAGGCTGACCTAACTTAATATATCCCAAACCTACATCTTTGAGTGTCCTCACTTTGTGGTAAATCTTAGGAATATTCGAGAAGAACTCACAAGCCTCATCAACCGACATATTAAGTACATCAGATATATTCTTACCTTTATACTTAACCTCCAAAGTCTCTCTGTTGTAACGTTTACCCTTACAGACATCACACTTTACATAAATATCCGGTAAAAAGTGCATCTCTATCTTTATAACACCGTCACCAGAGCAGGCTTCACATCTTCCACCCTTTACATTAAAGCTGAATCTGCCGTTCTTATAGCCTCTCTGCTTACTGTCAGGAGTATTGGCATAAAGCTCCCTTATCATATCGAAAACACCGATATATGTTGCAGGGTTACTCCTAGGAGTCCTTCCAATAGGAGACTGGTCAATAACGATGATCTTATCAAGTTCGCTATATCCAGAGATATCCTTACACTTAACCTTGCTCTTTCTAGCACCATTAAGCTTATGCTCAAGAACCGGCACAAGAGTCGAATTGATAAGAGAACTCTTACCTGAACCGGATACTCCTGTGATACAAGTAAACAATCCGAGAGGGATATCGACATCCATATCCTTAAGATTATTAGCATTAGCACCCTTGATCTTAAGGAACTTGCCGTTAGGCTTACGCCTGTCTATCGGAACAGGTATAAACTTCCTGCCGCTCAAGTAATCTCCAGTAATAGAGTCCTTATTCTTCTCGATCTGCTTGGCATTACCCATTGCAACTATCTTACCGCCGTTGATTCCTGCACCAGGACCAACATCAACGATCATATCAGCTTCACGCATCGTATCTTCATCATGCTCAACAACAAGAACGGAGTTACCCAAGTCCTTAAGCTTGATAAGAGTAGATAAAAGCTTGGCATTGTCTCTCTGGTGAAGTCCAATCGAAGGCTCATCAAGAATATAAAGGACACCTTTAAGTCCGGATCCTATCTGAGTAGCAAGACGTATACGCTGAGCTTCGCCACCAGACAAAGTGGAAGCCGGCCTGCTTAACGTCATATAGTCCAATCCTACATCACAGAGGAATGTAAGTCTGTTATTGATCTCTCTTAAGATAGGTTCAGCGATCTGAGCTTTACGCTGAGAGAAAGTAAGCTTATTAAGAAACTTCCTGCAATCAGCAACAGACTTATCTGTAAGCTGACTAATATTTATTTTATTAAGAAGAATAGAAGTACTCTCCTTCTTAAGCCTTGTTCCGTTACATGTTGGGCATACGCAGATACTCATATACTGCTCGTAATTGCTCTTCATCTCTTCGGATCCGGCTTCTCTATAGCGTCTCATAACGCTTGGAACTACACCTTCCCATGCGGAATAGTAGTCTCCTTCCCTCTTATAGACACTATTACTAGTATCTATCTTAAGCTTCTCACCGCCGTTACCAAACATGATGATATCTCTGATCTTCTTAGGTAATTTATTATATGGCGTATCAAGAGAGAAATTATATCTCTCAGAAAGTGCCATGATAAATCCTCTACCCCAACTCTTAGGGTCATCAAAGTTCCAACCAGCAGTTCTAACAGCGCCTTCGTTAATACTCAACTTAGGATCTGTTACACAAAGCTCAGGATCAACATTTGTTAGGACACCGATTCCTATACACTCAGGACAAGCTCCGTATGGGTTATTAAATGAAAACAACCTAGGAGACACCTCGCCGTATGAGATTCCACAATCAGGACACGAAAGTCTCTGCGAAAAGAAATCTTCCGTTACTTCATATTCCCTGTCGCCGCTTTCTGACTCCTTGACAACCTGAACTTCAACATTAAGAATTCCGTCAGCAAGCTTAAGAGCCTGTTCACATGAGTCAGTAAGTCTAGTCCTCGACTCATCTTTAAGAACAATTCTATCTACGACTATGTCGATCTCATGCTTCTTGTTCTTATCAAGTTCGATCTCTTCGTCAAGCTCATACATGGATCCATCGATCCGGGCTCTTACAAAACCAGACTTCCTGTAGTCTTCAAGCTGCTTAACGAATTCGCCTTTCCTTCCGCGAACAACAGGAGCCATTACGATCATCCTTGTTCCCATCGGATATTCATATAGTTTATTTATTATCTGATCGATAGTCTGCGACTTGATGGGCTTACCGCACTTCCAGCAGACAGGCTGACCTACTCTCGCATATAAAAGTCTGAGATAGTCATATATCTCTGTAACAGTACCAACAGTAGATCTAGGATTCTTACTGGTTGTCTTCTGATCAATAGAAATCGCAGGAGAAAGTCCGTCGATCTTATCTACATCAGGCTTCTCCATCTGTCCGAGGAACATCCTCGCATAAGAAGAAAGAGATTCTACATATCTTCTCTGTCCTTCGGCATATATAGTATCGAAAGCGAGCGAACTCTTACCGGAACCTGAAAGTCCTGTCAAAACAACGAGTTTGTCGCGCGGAATGTCCACATCGATATTCTTGAGATTGTGCTCTCTGGCACCTCTGATCTTAATATAATTATCCATTTATTATCCTTACAACTTCTTTCAAAAAACGAAATTATGTTCTTTTGTTTAATAGTCTACCATATTATAAAAGCAATTGAAGTTACTTTATATCAAATTAATGTAAAAATTTCCCTTGCTATTCTTAATTTCGTATGCTAATATTTACAAGCGTGATTCAAGGCCCCATGGTCAAGCGGCTAAGACGGCGCCCTCTCAAGGCGCAATCACGAGTTCGATTCTCGTTGGGGTCACCACTAACCTCGAAGCAATGCTTCGGGGTTTCTTTTTTCTCCGATTTTGCAGGCTGGCGCAATATTAGACTATATAAATATGTTCCAACTTCCAATTATTTTCTAAACCATTATGTTATACTTTCTTCTTGGAAAACAAGGAGGAACAATAAAATGTTAAACGGTATTTTTATTTTCTTAGGTCTTCTTTTTATCGGACTTGGAATCTTCTTGATCGTAAGGAAGTCGCTTAAAAAGTCTAAGACTGGCGTTGTAAATGCTCCAAAGGCACCTGCCAAGAATGTAAGTGCCATCTTATTGATCGCATTAGGTGTCGTAAGCATCATCTTTTCGATGTCATTTACGATCATCCCTACAGGATATACAGGTGTAAGAGTTACATTCGGTCAGGTAGATCAGAGAACACTCAATAACGGTTTCAACTTTCATGCTCCATTTATCCAGGAAATCGTTCTGGTAAATAATAAGCAGCAGGATATCAAGTTTAATGAGAACTCTATCTCTTCTGAGACAAGTGAGCGTAACACGGTAATCTTTAAAGGAATTACGATCACATATCAGATCAATCCTGAGAAATCAGCTTGGATCTACGCTAATGTAACAAACTATGAGGCAGGACTTGTTAATGAGTCTCTTGTAGCTTCAGCTATCAAGACAACATCTAAGACATTGTCCCCTGTTGACTGTACAAACCGTAGCATCCTTGAGCCTAAGGCAAAGGACAATATCCAGAAGTCCATCGATGAAAAATATGGAGCTGGTGTTGTCTATGTAAACAAGGTCGTAATCAACGATGCAACATTCGATGCCGAGTATGATGAGAAGATCGCAAAGAAGCAGCAGGCTCAGATCGATTATGAGACACAGCAGATCGAAAACAAGAAGAATATCGAGAAAGCTGAAGCTGACGCAACAGTAACAAAGACAAACGCTCAGGC
>JAGCGE010000161.1 GCA_017649745.1 Clostridiales bacterium
ACAGATCGATACTCGAATTTCGATGTCTGACGCTGGCTGTTACGTTCTCATACAGGTGTGTATCGTTCCTTTTTACAAGGGAGAGAGCAAACCATAAATTCGCGAATCTAGACTCTATCGTGATCACATGCTGCGCAATGATGTTCATTTCTCTCGCATTCCTCGACAGCAGACTTCTCAGTACTTCTTTCGAGAGAACAACGATATTCCTGTTTGTCATCGTCGTCACAGCGATGAGCCTTTTCAAGGTCATATTCTTCTATATTGATGCCAAGAATTCAACGATAGGAATCTGTGCGGCTATCTCAATGTTCTTCGTATTCTTTAATATGCTTATATCGGATAATCTCTTGTCCAATTGTCCTTTATATGCGATCTATTACGTTCTCTCGCTCCTGGCCCTGATAATCTACTTCATCCAGAGATATATCGTTCAGTATTCTGAGCTCATCCATTCATCTGAACACCTGAGGAACGTAGTCGAAGAAAAGACCATGCACATTTCCATGATCAACAAGGATCTTTTAAATACCAATAAGAAACTTCTCGAAAACGAGGAAGCAAGAAAGAACGTAATGTCCAACGTTTCTCATGACCTGCGTACACCTATTACTGCTATCAGAGGTTATTCCGAGCTCCTTCTCCAAAACGGTCAGGCTCTTTCTGAAGAGCAGAAAGCTGTTTATCTCCAGAACATCGTAAAGAGATCTCAGCAGATGGAAAGGATCATCGCAGATATCGTCGAGATCTCGAAAATGGAATCCAACGGATTCAAGTTCGAGTTCATGGATGTATCGCTCAACGAGCTTTTAGACGAACTTTATATGCTCTACTCCAGTGATATGAGAAACGGCAAAAAGAAGATCGTTCTCGACGTTCCTGATGACGACCTGCTTATCACTAAAGCAGATCCTAAGAGAATAAGCAGAGTTTTCGAGAACCTCATATCAAATGCTATCAACTACACTAAAGAAGAAGCCCTGATCACTATCAAGGCATGGAGAGAAAATGAGGATCTTCCGTTAAGCGAACAGAAACTTCATATCACCGTAAGCGACGATGGTATCGGAATCCCGCCCGAATCCATCCCTCATATCTTTGACAGATTCTATCGCGCCAAGAACTCCGGTCAGAATGTTAAGGGTACGGGACTTGGTCTTTCTATCGTAAAAATGATCGTCGACAAGCATGATGCTGAGATCAGCGTAGAAAGTACACTCGGTGAAGGTACTACTTTCCACGTCATAATGAAACCTACATATTGATTTGTATAACATCCACAAAGGATCATCAAATCCTATATGTAAAAACACCAAATTTATTTCCCATGCTTCATGAAGTGAAAAGTTGAGACTATTTCGCTTGCACCAGCTGTCATGAACCTGTCAGAATAACCTTACACAACGTAAGTAAGGGGGAAAGACAATGGAAAAGACGGTATTCGGATATCCTAAATCCACTAAAGACGAGATAGGAATTTATATCGTATGTGATGATTCAACATTAATGAATCACATCAATCAGATGCTTAGAAAACAGGGTATGGTCGTTATCGCAGATACAGCCGGCAGACAACACTTTCTTATCGATGCAAGAAAGACACCTAACAGAGCCTCTCACCTGCTCCAGCAGCTGTTATTCAGAGATAATCCTCAGCTTATCGAAAACGATGCTGGAAACTGCGACGGAGAACTCGATAGAGCGATAAATACCATCCTCACGATACACGGATTTGATAAGACACTGATAGGCACTTCTCTTCTAGCGATCTTGCTTAAAAATCTTTATCTGAATGGAGTTTCCCTAAAGTTCAAGAGAGCTTATGCAGAAGTCGGAAAGATGTTTGCTATGTCATGCGCCCAGGTCGAAAGAAATATCAGATATTCGCTTCAAAAAAGCGATATGTGGTATGACGGATTAAAGAACTCAAAAGCTTATATGATCTTACTGGACGAGATCAGGGATGCAGCTATAGATATGCTCTAAATAATAGCAATGAAAAAGGGACTGTAAAAACAGTCCCTTAGAAAGATCAATTGACTCAAGTAAGAATTACTTCTTCTTCTTACCAGCGTTAACCTGAGTCTTAAGGTCCTTACCAGCTTTGAAAGATGGAACCATAGAAGCAGGAATATTGATAACTTCCTTTGTGCTTGGGTTGCGGCCCTTACGAGCTGCACGCTTCTTTGTCTCGAATGTACCGAAACCTACGAGTACAACCTTCTCTTCTTTTACGAGAGCTGCCTCAATAGCGCCGATTGTAGCGGAGAGAGCTGCCTCTGCATCCTTCTTTGTAAGCTTAGCATCTTTTGCAATTGCTTCAATAAGATCTGATTTGTTCATAATAAGCCTCCTTCAGGGCAATTTTGCAATATCATTATGAACAGAAAACGCAATACTGTCAAGCATTTTTGCCTATTTCATCCGAAAAATCCTAATTTTTATTCTTGATAAGATTATCCCTTTTATGTATTCTATTAAAGTGCGAGGAGGTGACTTCTAATGGTAGTTAACAAAGATATGATCATAGCCGATCTTCTTATGGCAGACGAGGGTGTTGCACCTATTCTTATGTCTGCTGGTCTTCATTGTTTAGGCTGCGTTTTGGCATCCGGTGAGACAATCGAAGAAGCATGTTTAGTTCATAGCATTGATTGCGATTCATTGGTTGAAGAACTCAACAATTATTTGCAGTCTGTCGGCTGATATTAAGATGATATCAAAAGCCTCCGAGCGTAGCGCTTGGAGGCTTTTTCTTTACTCTGAAATTACTTCTTCATACACCGGCTGAGGTCCAGCTTCCATCTCCATTATGCAACCGGAATAATCAAGATATTTGATCTTAACGTACTCACCTAACTCGGGCATGTCTGCTTTAGGGTTTATGAGGTATTTCTCACCGTCTATAACGACGTAGTTATTCATTGGCGCGATGCTGTCAACATAACCTACGTGAGTCTGATATTTACCAAGCGCAAGATTCTTGATATCCATCATCCTTGGTCCAAGCAAAACGACAACATAAACTACTGTCAGTATCGACATCGCAAGCGGCGCAAGGAACATAAATCCGTGCTTTGTCTTACGTGCTCTGTTCCTTCCGAAAAACAGAAGAGTGATCGCCACTAAGACCACTGTAACGAGAAAGTGAGCTGAGAAATTGCAGATAAAATATCTCATTATTTCTCCTCGCAAGACACACAAAGAACATGGTCGACCATGTAGTCATGACTTTCTACAGGAAGAGCCGTATACATTTGGAAATCGTAGCAAATGCCAAGTGTCACAGGCTTTTTACCTGCGCCGTACTGATTAAGATATCTGTCATAATATCCGCCGCCCTGTCCTAATCTGACGCCTTCTTTTGTATATGCGACAGCAGGAACAAGAATAAGATCGATATCTGAAGGATATATCTTTCTGCATTCGATCTTAGGCTCTGGTACATTATATGAACCGATAGAAAAGTCAGAATCAAAATCCGTTACTTCGTAGAAGTCCATGCTGTCTCCCTTTACTCTCGGAAAACAGATAGTCTTACCTGATTCCATAAAAAATCTGGAAACATCATCGCAGGAAAGCTCGCCGTTAACTGCTCTGTATAATGCGATCGTCTTAGCAGAAGAAACGATCTTAAGGATTTCCGGATCATTACTCTTGATAATATGATCGGAAAGATCCTTCGCTGCAGTATCGATCTGCTCAGGGCTTAAAAGAACCCTCTTCTTACGTACATTATCTCTTATCTGTGATTTAAGGATCGCCTTTTGCATATAAAGCCTCCTTTGTGATTACTTAATGACCATTATATCATTATTCGAGCATATTAAGTAAATCAGCCTCAGATATGATCTTGATACCAAGTTCCCTAGCCTTTTTCGCCTTGCTTCCTGCTGCTTCACCTTCAAGGAGCATAGAAGTCTTCTTAGACACACTGCTTACGACCTTACCACCGTTATCTTCAATGAGCTTAGATGCTTCGTCACGGCTCATGTTAGGAAGAGTACCGGTAATACATATTGAAAGGCCGCTGAGCTTATCTCCAACAGCACTCTTATCCTTTACGAAGGTAAGACCTGCATCCTTAAGTCTCATAAGGATAGCCTTGTTGTCTTCATTATCGAAAAAGTCTCTTATCGCACGAGCTGAGATATCACCAATATCACCAACTGCCGTGAGAGCATCAACTGATGCATCCATGATATTATCGATCGAATCAAAAGTTCTCAGAAGTTCCTTTGCTGTTGCTTTTCCGACATTAGGGATACCCAAAGCCGCAAGAACTTTCTCAGCAGGTGCCTCTTTGGAAGACTCTATGGATTCAAGTATCTTATCCGTATTCTTTTCAAGACCGAAGATCTTATCATTGAGAAGGTCTTCTCTTCTGTTCTTCAGGTCGAAAACATCAGCGATATCCTTAAGATATCCTCTCTCGACAAGCTCTCTGATATATTCCTCACCAAAGCCCTTTATGTCGAGACAATCACGTGATACGAAATTGATTATCCTGAACTTGAGCTGACCTATACAAGACAGATTAGTGCACTTGTAATCAGCTGTGTTCTCTTCTCTCATGAGCTTATGTCCGCATACAGGACAACAATCAGGAAGATGATATCTGGTCCAGTAAGAAGGTCTCTTAGCCTTGTTAACTGACTTGATCTTAGGGATGATCTCACCTGACTTATAAACAACGACTGTATCGCCTATACCTAGATCCAGTTCATCGATGAAATCCTGATTATGAAGAGTAGCTCTCTGAACCGTAGTTCCGCATAATGTGACAGGCTCGAAAACAGCAACAGGAGTAACTCTTCCCGTTCTTCCAAGACCGATCTCAACATCTATGAGCTTACTTTCTTTCTCTTCAGGCGGATACTTGTATGCGATAGCCCATCTAGGCACCTTAATGGTATTACCGAGCTTCTCTCTGTCCTTGATATTATTGAGCTTAACAACAGCTCCATCGATATCATACGGAAGTTCTCCGCGCATGTTGCCGATCTTCTGGATAGCATCCCATACTTCGTCTTTTGTCTTACAGAGAAAATGGTGTTCGATAACCGTAACTCCGTTTTTCTTGAGATATTCATAACCTTCAAGATGAGTATTAAACTCGACTCCTCTGGTCTCTTGAACATTGAATATAAATAACGAGAGATCTCTTTCTTTTGTGATCCTCGTATCGATCTGTCTTAATGTACCTGCTGCGCAGTTTCTCGGATTGGCAAAAGGCTTCTTGCCTTCCTCTTCAGCCTTCTCATTAACCTTAGCGAAGGCTTCTCTTGTCATATAAACTTCGCCTCTGATTTCGATATAATCAACAGGCTCAGGCATCTTCTTAACGACATCCTTGATGACCTTAGCGTTCATAGTAACGTCTTCACCTTCGTTAAGACCGTCACCTCTCGTAACAGCTGTCGTAAGCTCGCCGTTTTCATATCTTAAAGCCATCGAAAGGCCGTCGATCTTTGTCTCGACAAGGAACTCAGATCCAGGAAGTTCTCCAAGGATACTGTCAACAAATTCGTCTACTTCTTCTCTGGAAAAAACATCCTGAAGACTTAACATCGGAACATTGTGCTTAATGAGCACACCCTTTGTTGCCTTCCAGCCTACTCGAAAAGAAGGAGAATCCTGAGAGATCAGTTCAGGGTGTTCTTTCTCTATCTGCTTGAGTCTTCTGTTCAGAGCATCATAATCGCTGTCGGAGATCTCAGGCTCATCATCGTTATAGTAACGCTCACAGTGATAATTAAGGGTCTTTACCAGTCCCTCATACTCTGTCTTCAGATCATTATTTTCTGAACTTTCAAACATAGAGATCTGTCCGTCCATTATGCCTTTCTCCTTCCCGGTACAAAGTAGATGATTGGGAGCATAAACAGTATCGTGAAAAAGATACCCCAAATGATCTTCGGAACTGAGATTATCCCTTTAAACGGTGCAGCAAAATCAGCCGTGCTCCTAAATGCAGGAAAGAAGAACTTACCTGTCTTAGCGGATATTTTCGAGATAGGGACAAAGAGCCATGAAGATACGAGATACGCACCCATAGAAAGAATAAAAGCATCAGAAAGCCATACCAGTATCCTCTCTGTCTTAAGAAGCAAAAGGATAAGGAATATGACGACTGATGCCATCAATGCAACGGTAACCTTAACATCAACAGTTCTTGTGATAAGGCACCTGATAAGAAACACCAAAAGTGCAAGACTGCCGCCTATAGGAGCAATGTATTTACCGATCTCTCCGGACGACAATTTAAGAAGTGCAACTGAAAGAAAAACCAGAACAATTGATACAACCAGAACGCTTATCTTTCCTCCGCTCTTAACGGAAACTTTGGAAAGAAGATACATGATCCCATCGGAAACAATTCCCGCAAAATAACGGAAGGGCTCTGTCGCCAGAGTCCCCCACAATAAGATCAAAACTACAGCAATGATTCCTGATCGTTCTTCGCTTCTCAAATGCTATTATTCCTCGAACTCATACGGATCGTAGTCAGCGAGGAGTTCCTTAAGAACTGCAACTTCCTCAGCATTGAGAGACAAACCCTTACCTACCTTCTCGTGGTCCGGGCCCCAATCACGGATGTCGAGCTTAGCCTTACCCTCGTTCCATTTAACGATGTTGACTTCTCTGTTCCAGCCGGACTTATTAGTAGCAAGGATACCGATATTCTTAACGATCTCGGATTTAATTTCTGTCTTAGGCATGTTGATATCCTCCGATAAAAGAAATAATTGACTTAATTTAATTTATACTTGATGATTATAACACAAGAAAAACAAAGGTAAATATACATGCGTTATTTAATTATAATATTTTTATTATTACTTTTAGGATATATACTGATCACGATCTACAGCTCGATAGAAGCCAGAACCCTTGTAAAAAGCTATGCCAGATTGCATAAAGCAAAGAGCACAAGCAACGATACGAAGATTATCACCAAGCATAAAACTTCATATAAAAAAGTGAGATCATATAAGGATCTTTCTCCTTCCGAAAATACAAGAGTTTTGTTCTTTTCAGATCTTCATGCAGAGTATTGTTTCATCCCCGCAGAGGTAGTCTGCAATTCTATTCGCGAGTCCAAAGTCGATGCTGTTGTCTTCGGCGGTGACATCTGTAATGATCCTCTGAAATACAAAACAGGTATCAATTATCTTCAGACTATTAAAGCTACATGTGATGAACTTGGTATTCCCTTTTTGGGCGTAACCGGAAACCACGATATTCATCTTACTTCAGAACAGATACATGAAGCCGGTTTTTTCGATCTGAGGAAAAATACTTATGAGCTTAAAGATCTTCTTTTTTCAGGAGTAAACGATACAGGAAGAAAACAGCGAGTTTGGGCGGATAATCCGGTAAGTGATACAAACGGCAAGACACACGTGCTTATCTCTCATAATCCTGACTGGATGCTCTATGCTGCAGATAAAGGTCAGCTTACAAATGTTGATCATATGTTGTCCGGACACATCCACGGCGGTCAGTTCAGATTCCCTTTCAGGATCGAGATAATGATGATCCGTAAAGATATCCTTCCGAGAAGAAAAGTTGAAGATGGCGTATTTGACGGAGGAGGATTAACCTTCTTTATCTCACGTGGAATAGGCTGCGTCCTGATCCCGTTCAGATTCCTAGCTAAGCCTGAGATCACGGTAGTAGAATTCGAAAAATGACAAAAAAAGAGGCCTACCGAACGGACAGGCCACTACGTACATAAAT
>JAGCGE010000162.1 GCA_017649745.1 Clostridiales bacterium
ATAATGAGTTACACTTACAGCTTTGACGTGTGTTGCACTTCAGATTAGAATTCACCTCGTCATGCCCAACCTGATTTGGAATCTCTCTCGCTACCACCCAGCTTGGCGGCGGCCGCGTTTACAGAAAAACTGCCCTGCGGAGCACCTTACGTGTAAACGCGGACAGCTTTCCGGCGAAAACCGCCATTTTCTCCTCCGCGTTTACAATCAGAAGCATACAGAAAGCCGATTTTGTGTAAACGTGGCCAAAAGGGGAAGGCTTAAGGGGGAAGGCTTAAATCTTTGAAGTGAGCTGCACTTCTTTTTTAGAATTCACCAGTTACATTCCACTTAGACAAACTAACAGTCGTACTTGTTCGAATGCTTACCTACTTAAAACTGTGCTGTTATGGTTCGGAAGTTCCTATTAATGAAGCGAAAAAGAGAGAATCACTTTCATTATTCGTGAAAACTCTATATCTTTATGCCGATAGGAGAATGGACCACATTCATGAATCGGCTCACTGATTAAGAACGGAAAGCCCTAATGGGCGGTATTCAGTAATCCTTTTTTCAAACAAAAGGCTTAACATCCTTCAAAGAAATGTTGCTAAATGAGTATAAATGAGTAATAGTTGTTTCATATTAGTAGATTTTGATAATTTTATACCTAAAGACTTTACCGTTGATACAATAGATAGAGTTCTTCGCGATGTTGTAAATGATATCATTAGGAGTGGAGAGGAGATAGATCTTATTAGGATCAGGCTTTATGGCGGTTGGTATCAAAGCTACCGTATAACTAATCGTGCTTCATTGGTCGCTTCAATGCTCTCTATGATTAATCATTTCCCTCTCTATTCTGGATTGAATAAAATAGATGGCGAGATAGAACTTGCATCTACCCTAATCAATGACGACACAGTCTGGGGAGAAACGTATGAAGAAAAGGATGGTATTCCCAAAATTGTCATTAAATCGGAATTCGGTGAAGCATGTGAGCGCCATGGGGCAAATTGCCCGCTTAAGGTCTTACAAAACTTGACAAAAAAAGCATCAAGACGATGTGAAATGGATGGTTGTGAGATAGTTCATAAAGAGGCTATTAAGCGGATGGGGCAAAAATGTGTCGATAGTATAATCGTTTGTGATATTATCTCTTTGTCTGAAATGGATGATTGTAGTTGGATAGTCTTATTGTCTGATGATAAGGATTTACACCCTGCTTTTTTGGCATCGAGGGAAAAGCGAGAGTCAAAACGGACAGATTATTATATGACTAATCATCAACGCTTTGATGCATATCGTGGTTTTCTAGAATCTTTTAATGTGAATTGTCATTTATATGAACACTCCGCAATTTAAGCTTTATCTTAATGAGATTGCATCTTTTGCAGACGATGCAAATGATGTTTTATATGACCATAGTGGCCATATAACATTCGAACGTCTTCGGAAAGTTGAGACTATTACTCTTCAGGAGGACTCAGCAACAGGTGCCGTGAGTGTTATTGCCGGTGATAAGAAGCTTTCATTTAAACAGTATCTTCTTGAAATTGCTGATCTTCGACAATTTGCGTCTAAGCTAATAGCTAAACATAAGAAAGATGAGTTTTTTTATGTGGATCCTGACGCACTACATGTAAGTATTACAGGGCGAAAGGAGTGTTCGGCAAAAACAGCTTTAATTGCGGAATGTCGTACTCCAAATTTTGGAACAAAGATTTGTTTTATAACGGCTGATGCGGGTCATGGAAAGACGATTCTTTTAAGAGAGTTTGAAGGCGAACAAGCGAAGCTTTTTTTAGAGGGTAAAGTAGATAAACTTTTCTGGCATGTTGACCTCCATGGAAGGACTCTAGTCCGATTGAATGAGGTTCTAATGTCTGAATTGGGGGATCTTCGGATTAATGGCTTGTATTACAATTCGATTATTACTCTTATCAAGAGAGGTTTGATAGTTTTGGGCATCGATGGCTTTGATGAGCTTTCTGCTGAAATTGGAGGTGATAAAGCATTGGGGTCCTTATCAAAACTGGTTCAAGATCTTGAAGGAACTGGCACCATTGTGGCTGCATCCCGTCGTGCTTTTTTTAATACCCAGGATTATGTCAATAATAGCCGTATCCGAGGTGCGATAGCTGATGGAGCGGAATGTGATTTTGATGAGATTAGAATTAAGAATTGGAGCAGGAAGCAGTGCATAGAGTATTTATCGTATTACTATTTGGTTTCTGACGCCACCGAACAGTTTAATAGCATTGTCAGTATCCTTTCTAATGGAGAGAAGCATCCCGTCATAGCTCGACCGTTTATTTTCACAAAAATAGTTGATGATGCTGTAAAAGAGAAGAAGAACCCAGTAGACATTATTCAGGTAGGCAGTTATAATGCCGATGGAATACAAAATGTATTAAGCGCATTTGTACGTCGAGAAGTTATAAAGTGGGGAGAGATTGATAGAACGACTGGCTTGCCTTATCTGACTTTCGATCAGCATATGCAGTTTCTCTCGGAGATTGCGAAGGAAATGTGGTCAGAAAAACGAGATTGGCTTAGTGTTGAAACGATTCAGTTTATCCTTGCTGTTTTAATAGATGGTTGGGATATCGAAGAAGCTAAAAAACCACAAATTTTCGAGATGTCTCGATTCCATGCTTTGCTTGTTGTCTCTGATAAAGGTGATGAGTTCCGGTGTTTCGATCATGTCGAGTTTAAGAATTATTTTTTAGCATTTTCCCTTTATAATGAATTGAATGACTTCTGTGATAATGCTTATCAGCGTTTTGAATCGTTGCTCCAAGCATCACAATTGCCTGATTCAGTGGCTTACTATTTTTCAACCTTTATTCCTCAAGATAAAAAACTATTGTTGATTGAGAGAATTATCAGACAGGAGAAAAAAGATTGGAAGTTGACATACTTGAAGCAAAATTTAGGGACTATACTTCCTTTCTTGTTAAGCGAACTTCACAATGAAAGGATTATAGAGATTAACAAAGATTTGGCTTTTTCGAGTCTGGTCTTTGAGAACAAGAGAATTGAAAATGTTAAGTTCATTAATTGTTTGTTTAGTAGAATCAGTTTAAATCACACGGTTTTAAATAACGTATTCTTTTCCAATTGTTCTTTTACGGATTTTCGCTTGTATAAGAATGCGGAAAACTCCTTTACGAATGTCACTATAGATAGTTCTTGCGTTGTTTCTCAAGTTACGATCGTTAATGTCGATCTAGAAGACGAGTATTCCGAGTATTCTCCTAATAACATCAAAAGTTTAGTGAATAAGACTGGAATTAATTATATTAGTGAAACAATTCATGATGAGATAGTTAAGCGTAATGAAGTATTTCGAAAGCAGGTTAAGCGTTTTTTGAACAAGTTCATTAAGTATTCGGTTCAATACGAAAAGAATTTTACGGAGCCTGACTATTTAAATGGCATTTCACCCAATCTTATTCTGGATGAAATAATACCTTTGTTAAAGAAGTATAAGATAATTGAGGAAGTCGATAATCGATATACGGCTTTTCTTTCTTCCAGAGCTTGGATCTTGAAAGGTTACAACATCGAGGATGTTTTTTGTGGTGAAGAAGATACGAAATCTCCATTATATCAGTTCTGGCAGGAGGTTTATGCGCATTAGAGCAATAGATTGAAATTATTGGGGTTCATGTTTTTGGGGAAGGTAATTAGAATCCTGGTTCATGAGAGATGTTTCACTTTCAAAAGAGAACGGCCGGGTCACTTTGTGTAGGAATCTCATTCCAACTACCTGCTAGCTGAACTTCATCGCAAGATGAGTGACTTCGACGAGTGCATCCGGATTGTTGGCGAGCCGGCACAAGAAATGGCCGCCAGTCTGGCTCGTATTGTCAGCAGCCAGATTATCGCTCATGCCAAAAAGAAGGACACGGCTGTATTCAAATTAGTGTTCCCATACTAGCCTGTCGGGAGCAAAAACCGCATTCCACACGCTGAAACGCGGCAGACCCCGGTTTGTAAAGTTGGGTCTGCCGCGTTTTCGTGC
>JAGCGE010000163.1 GCA_017649745.1 Clostridiales bacterium
CTGAGCCTCAGAAAGAGGAGCCAATGTACAGATATTTACAACCTGAGTCTGACCTCTCTGGAAAAGAGAAGAACCGTGAACTCTAGGGATGATTCCTACATCACAGGAAAGTGGACGGATCTGATCAAGTGCACGACCATCTACACGAACATGCTCTCTGAAGAGGTAATCACGAACAACCTTCTTCTCAAGCTTATAGATTGCATCAGGAGCCCATGAAGAAAGACCTTCTTCTTTCTCCTCGAGGAGGTTTACAACCTCTTCCTGAAGTGCTGCAACGTTAGCGTCTCTTACGCTCTTATCATCTGAAAGAACTGCCTGACGCATCTTGTCCCAGCCATATTCCTTAACCATTGCGAAGATCTCTTCAGGAACATCAGCAGAATCGTATGTGAACTTCGGCTTACCGATCTCAGCTACGATACCATTGATGAACTTACAGATCTCTTTACAAACTTCATGACCATCAGCGATAGCCTGAAGCATTACTTCGTCAGGAACTTCGTTAGCACCTGCCTCAACCATGCAGATCTTCTTTTCTGTACATGCAAGAGTTACATACATGTCAGAGATCTTTCTCTGCTCTTCTGTTGGGTTGATAACTGTCTTACCATCGATAAGACCAAGAACTACACCACCGATAGGTCCCTTCCACGGGATATCGGAAATAGCGATAGCAATAGATGTACCGATCATTGCTGTGATCTCGGGTGAACAATCCTGATCAACAGACAATACAAGGTTAGAAACTACTACATCGTTACGAAGGTCCTTAGGGAACAAAGGTCTGATAGGACGGTCGATAACACGTGATGTAAGGATAGCCTTCTCAGAAGGTCTTCCCTCACGCTTAATGTAACCACCAGGGATCTTACCTACTGCATAGAGCTTCTCTTCGTAATCTACTGAAAGAGGGAAAAAGTCGATTCCTTCCTTTGGCTTCTCAGAAGCTGTAACTGTGGAAAGGATCGTTGTGTCACCGTACTTAGCAAGAACGGATCCGTTAGCAAACTGAGCAAGTCTTCCTGTCTCAACAACAAAAGGACGACCTGCAATAGTTGTCTCGAAAATCTTTTGCATAATTTTCTCCTTTAAAAATTTTAATTAAGGAGGTAGCTTGCAGATTCATACTTTGACATCATTTTCAAGGTATCAATCTACACACTACACCCCTTCTGCCTAAACGACTCATACATTATATATCAAAAAATCATTTAAGCAAAAGATAAAACCATTTTTTTAAAATCATTACACATTTTTTTATTTAAATAATAAAAATCAAATGTTCTTTATTGAAGTTTTAGTACAGAGTTTGTTACATTATTTATGGAGGTAAGTCATGCAAGATTATTCAACTGTCATTTTAAACTTTTTCGATTCCTGTACTAAGTATTCCGGCAAGGATATGACAAATGACGAATCGTTCAAAAGATTCGCTGATATTTTGGGTGTCGTAAAATGCGATTTTATCATCTATCATGACGGTACTCCTGAGATGCCTCATGTCATCTACAATACTGATGATTCATATTCTTCTGATCACCATTCTTATCACTTCCAGAACATCTTCGCTGTGATTGAGATCAGAACATTTTTTAAGGATGATTCCTCTCAGATCATCAATGGTGCAAATGGTCTTACTATCTGGGACAGGATCTTATACACAGCTGTTAACAGCTATACTCTTTCAGCAAGAGCCAGCTACAATCTTATGCATGATCAGCTTACGGGAATCCATAACCAGAATTATTTCATGAGACATCTCGGAAAGCTCATCGATAAAGGCAGTATCGATAATTATGTAGCTTTCTATATGAATATAAGAAATTGTCGTTTTCTGAACAATGTTTTCGGAAACTATGCGACTGATGAGATAATCAAGTTTTTTGCAGTGAAATTCGACGGCATGATCGATAAGGAACAAGGTGAATGTCTCTCCAGACTTGGTGGCGACTTCTTTACTTTCATAGCGCTTAAGGAGAATCTTGATAAATATACCAAGCTTTTCTGTTCTTTCCCTATCGACTTCGTATATGGAACTGACAGGATCATCTATGATCTTTCTTTCCGTGCCGGAGTAGCAGAACTTGATAACACCTATGACATACCTGACAAGATTATGGCTGCGATCTGTTCTTCATTCATCTTAACTAAGAACACGAAGAAGAATCCTCCTATTGTTTTCTATGATGAGAATGTCAATAATATCCTTAATAAGAATGACAGACTTAAGAGTGAACTTAGAGAAGATCTCGATGCAGGTCGTCTCCTCGTTTACTATCAGCCGTATGTTCAGATAAGCAATAATACATCAAATAATAAGATCACAGGTGCAGAAGCTCTTCTCAGATGGAGACGAGAAGACAGGATGCTGACACCTGTTGAATTCATTCCGGTAGCAGAACGTAATAAGTTCATTACCGATATCGATTTCTATGTTTTGGAGAAGGTTTGTCAGAAGCTTTCCGAATGGAAGAAAGCAGGTCTTGAGATAGTTCCTGTTTCCTGCAATATGTCAGAGTTCGATCTTAAGGTTCATAACCTCCATGACAAGATCTTATCTGTCATAGATAAATATGAGCTTGATCACTCTTCTATCTGCATTGAGTTTAACGAGACTGCTTTCAATAATGAGACTGAACTTACTAAATATATCGTAACTCAGCTTAAGGAAAGCGGTATCAGAGTTGGTCTTGATAATTGCTCTGACGCTTATTTCTCGTATAAGACTTTTACTGATTCGATCTTCGATTACATAAAGATCGATTACAGATCTATCGATACAAACAACAACAGAAAGCTTATCGTTCTTAAGAGCATCATTAATCTTGCTATGGAACTTAACATCGATGTTATTATCGAAGGTCTTGCCGACGAAGACATCATTAACGAACTTTCTGGAATCGGCTGTAAGACATATCAGGGCATCTATTTCGATAAGCCATTGTCTGAGAGATTTTTCGAGAACAAGCTCAAGAATCAGTGAATAACTTTTAAGAAGCTTCTCCTGTGAATCGGAGTCATTCCCTGCTCTCTTATTGCGGCATAATGATCCTTTGTTCCGTATCCCTTGTGCTTGGCAAAACCATATCCTGGATATTCCTTATCATAATCGATCATCATATGATCCCTGGTAACTTTCGCAAGGATAGATGCTGCTGCGATCGAATTGGACTTAGCGTCTCCCTTGATAATCGGATTAACTTCAACACCTGTTCCGTCGAGCTTAACGGCATCGATCAAAAGCATATCAGGCTTTACTTTAAGATTTGCGACACACTCACGCATAGCCTGCTTTGTTGCTTCAAGGATGTTGATCTCATCAATGACGTCAGGACCCTTAGCTACGATACTGAAAGCTATAGCTTTTTCCTTGATCTCAATAAAGAGTGCTTCTCTCTTCTTCTCTGTGAGTTTCTTGGAATCATCAAGACCTAAGATAAGTTCCTTAGGATCAAGGATGCATGCTGCAGCTACTACCGGACCAGCAAGAGGACCTCTTCCTGCCTCATCGATACCAGCAATAAAAACATGACCTTCTTCCCTTGCCTTGTTCTCGAATTCCATCATCGATACATATTTACGGATAAGTTCATCTGTAGTAAGTTTCTTTGCCATATCAGATCTCCGGTAACTCCAATGTGATCCTGCCTATCCTGCCGGACTGGAGGTCATCCAGAAGGAGCCTGGAAAAACGGTCTTCGTCGATCCTGCCGCCGCTCATGAGGCAGCCTCTCTTTTTTGCCATTTCAAGGAAAAGATCGTAATAAGGATCCTGGAAATAGCCTGCATCCTCATCAACTTTTATATCGACGTCAACGCCGTAACGCTCCCTGATGAGATCGGGATAGATCTCGATCATGATCTTCATCGTCTCATAAGCGACTTTGACAACATC
>JAGCGE010000164.1 GCA_017649745.1 Clostridiales bacterium
GAAGCACTGTTTATATCAATAAGACCATCATCTTCCTGTTCTGTCTCACCTATTGTCTCGACAACCTCTCCTATTGCAGGTATCTTTATCGTGACATTCTCATCTAAAGTCCTCACAAGATCCACATCTTCTTTTGCAGCATCATCAGTAAATCCGCCTGCCAATATTACTGCTTCATTAAGTATAGAACCTCTCTTGATCTCATATACTCCAGGTTCATTTACTTCACCGCATATATATACAAATATCGTCTCACTCATTGTTTCAGCAGGTTCTGTTGTAACTTCAGAAGTCTCAATAACAGGGGCTTTATGACCTATATCAGGAAGAACACCATTCATCAGTACTTTATAGACGATCGATACAATGATAACGATCACGAATATCAATATATAGACCTTGTTCTTATTCTTTGAAGAAAACATAGTGCCACCTCTCTAACGAAAGGTAGCACTATTATCAACATCATTTATCGACAAAAAATACAAAAAGCGACAATTTAGTACTAAACTGCCTTATTGCTCATCAAATGTTACGCTTGGATTCCCAGAGCTTCTCAAGATCATAGTTAGCACGATCTTCAGGATGGAAGATATGTACAACAACATCCTTATAATCGATAAGGATCCAACGATTGCTGTTTCTTCCTTCAACATGATCAGCATACAGATCATCGTCATTTTTAAGAACAACTTCTACTTCATCAGCCAAAGCCTTGATCTGTGTTGTAGAATTACCGCTACAGATTACGAAATAATCAGCCATAACTGTTTTTTCGGAAACATCAATTATCTGAATATCAATACCCTTCTTATTATCAAGAAGTTCTGCGATCTTATCAGCCAATTCTTTACTAGTCATAAACTACTCCTATTCATAAAATTATATTTACACTTTAACATAAACCCAGTTCTCTGACGAATGCTTTTGTATTCGGATGAAGTTCAAGGCCTTTTACCTTAGACTTCTCTATAAAAGCCTTAACACATAATATCAGTCCCAATTGAAGATCTTCATCAGATACTTTGCGAACCTCAGTAAGATCATCATATGTTCTCGCAGGTTCGATCTTATCAGCAAGATAAACCACCTTGTCAACCAAAGTCATATCTTTTCTTGCAGTCGTATGATATCTGATCGCATCAAGGATTTCTTCATCATCGATCCCAAAATGCCTCTTCGCGAAAATGGCTCCCGCAGGACCATGCCAAAGCTTTTTTACATCATAGCTCTTTCCAGAGTCCTCTATCGCAAGTTTCCTTTGCTCTTCAGCAGGAAGTTCCTTCGCACAATCATGAAGAACGCCTGCTATCAAAGCCTTATCAGGATCAGCTCCATACTTTACAGCGTACTTTACCGAAGCGATCGCCACATTGATAGTATGAATCAATCTGTCTCTTTTAAGAATAGGATAAAGCTCAACCGAAAACTCGTAGAACTTCTCCATTGCTTCATCAGAAACTTGATTCAGCCACTCAGCCTCATAAAGAGCATTAGTCTTAATGAACTCCTGTGCCTTAACAGGAATATTCATAAGCTCACGATTCTCACGAACATTAGAAGAAGATACTTCGACACCGTTTATCTCGAATTCTTCGATCTTAGTATCATAGATGCTTTCTACTCTCTTTACCTGATCATCAAAACCTTCATCCTGACCTGGTCTTTTTGCAACAAGCAAAGAGCACATCTTTAATATCTTTTCAGGTTTATACCACTTATCGAAAGTCGGAAGGATATCAGAGCCACAGATCCAAAACAATTCAACATCATCAGATCCGACAAGTTTATTGATCCTTTTCGATTTAAGAAGCTCTTTTATGGTATTTACTGTATAGCTGATACCCGGAATAAAGAACTCAATGTCACTTACAATAACCTTGTCACCATAATCAGACAGCGCATCAACAGTCATGTAGTACCTGTAAGGAGCAGGATTAAGAATCCTTCCTCTCTTGAATGCATTCCTGCAAGAAGGGATGACAACAATCTTATCCACCTTCTTCAATGCGCCTTCGATCATACTCAGATGACCGTTATGTATTGGATCAAATGAACCGCCGAAAAGACCGACTCTCATTATTTGTTGAACTCCAATGCTCTCTTACCGATATCGTGCCTGAAGTGTGCACCTTCGAAACTGATCTTGGAAACACCCTCATAAGCCTTATCAAGAGCACTCTGAAGGTCATTAGCTCTTGCAGTTACACCGATAACACGTCCTCCGTTAGTAAGGAATGTACCATTTTCATCGAGCTTAGTTCCTGCATGATAGATAAAGCATCCATCGATCTGACCCTTATCATCAAAACCACTCATTGGAATGCCCTTCTTGTAGCTCTGTGGATATCCGCCAGAAGCCATGATAACGCAAGCACAAGCACCGTCATGCCACTTGATCTCAACATCTTTAAGTCTTCTCTCACAGATAGCTTCGAAGATATCATAGAGATCAGCGTCAAGCATAGGAAGAACAACCTGTGTCTCAGGATCTCCGAATCTGCAGTTATACTCGATAACCTTAGGTCCGTTAGGAGTGATCATAAGACCAAAGTAAAGGATACCTTCGAATCTTCTTCCCTCTTTGTTCATAGCATTCATTGTTGGAATGAAGATCTTCTCCATACATTCCTTAGCTACATCTTCTGTGTAGCAAGGGTTAGGAGAAATCGTACCCATACCGCCTGTATTAAGTCCTTCATCATTATCAAGAGCTCTCTTATGATCCATTGAAGAGATCATAGGAATCATTGTCTCACCATCTGTAAATGAAAGAACAGATACTTCAGGACCTGTAAGGAATTCTTCGATAACGACTCTGCTGCTGCTCTTACCAAACTTCAGATCATCGATCATTTCCTTAACAGCAGTGATAGCTTCTTCCTCGTTCTGAGCGATGATTACGCCCTTACCGAGTGCAAGACCATCAGCCTTGATAACTGTCGGATAAGTATTCTGCTCTTTAAGATATTTAATAGCACTCTCGCTGTCTGTAAATACTCCGTAGTAAGCAGTAGGAATATCATATTTCTTCATGAGTTCTTTCGAAAAGACCTTAGAACCCTCGATGATAGCTGCATTAGCCTTAGGTCCGAATGTAAAGAATCCTTCCTTCTCGAGAGCATCAGCCATTCCCAAAACGAGCGGATCATCAGGTGCTACAACAACCATGTCAGGCTGAAGTTTCTTAGCAAGAGCAACCATGCCTTCAATATCAGTAGCTCCTACCGGAAAACACTCGGCATACTTACTGATACCGCCGTTTCCTGGTGCACAATAGATCTTTCCAACCTTTGGACTCTCAGATAATTTCATAATGATGGCATGTTCTCTTCCGCCACCGCCGACAACAAGAATGTTCTTCATGAAGAAATCTCCTATAGATCAAGTTTTAACCTATAGATATTACTACAATTCAAAACAACTTTCTACTTTACTGATTTACCAAAAATTCGAGGTCGTAGCGGAGCATAGTCAGATCAGTATTATCATAAATATATCCGTCATAGATCTCATATGGAGTGTTTTCATTATCATAATATACGAATCTGAATGTCGCTCCGTCATCAACATACTCGAAGTAGTCTTTGTATGTTTCATGAATTACTGAATCAGAACAGAAGTTTCTGAATTGAATAAAACTGTAATCCTCAATATCAATAGTCTTTACAAACACTTCACCTGAATTAGTGTAGATCTCATAGAAATCAAGAGTCCTGTCATAATTAACAACATATTTCAAACCGCAAATCTCATCTGAACTATAATCGAGCGGTCCTTGATAAGTATCTGTAACTTCTAACATTGGACCTTGTTGAGGGATCTCAAGATCAAATACAACAGTCTGCATATATTTATGAAGTATCTCTTCTATCTCGATCATGGATTCATTTCCATATGTATATCCGGAATAAATAGCATACTCATCACCTTCTTGATCAAAATAGCTAAAACTCCATGATTCACCGTCAGAAGCATCTTCGTTATAGTCTTTATATGTATCATTAGCATATGCGTCATATGCAAAATCATATATAGTCTTAAGATCATCATCTGAGATAGTAACGATCTGAGTATCAAAACCGGAAATATTATAGACTACACTTATCTCGAGAGTACCGTCATAATAAAGCTTGAAATAATCATATGACCAGAAGTCATCCATCAAGCTATTTAAACCCCAATTACTATTGCTAGCAACAAACATGAGATCAGAACTCTTCTCTATATCTAAACCCGTATCGATAGGCGCAACCACGAAACTCTCACTTGAACGATAGTTATAAAGGATATCCTGTATCTCATTCATTGATTCATTGGCATAAGTATAGCCATAGTACAGTTCATGCTCTTCTCCGTCAGTGTCGTAGAAATCGAAAGACCAGTACTCACCATCACATGCATCTTCTTTATAATCAGAGAAAGAATCATTAACATACGCATCATGTGCAAAAGCATATATAGCCTTATAATCTTCATCGGAAAGTTCAAACAGTCTGACTACTGAATCAGAAAGATTGTATGAAACTCGGACCTCCATAGTTCCATCATAATAAACTGTATAATTATCGCTAACCCAGTAATCTTGAGAGGCATCTTCAAGGCCCCAATTGCCATTATGAGCATTAAACATTATGCCGTCATACTTTTTAAGCTCATCAAAATCTGTAACCTCTTCATCAGGTTCTTCTTTTTCGATCTTCTTACGATCCTTAGATTTTTTTCTATTGGAATCTTTTCCATGACTACAAGAAGTTGCAGTAAAAACCATAGTGCCTATCAATAGTAAAGAAATCAGTTTCTTCATAGTAAACCTCCAATGTGTTCCTTACTATTAAAATCGTTAAAACAACGGATTAGGTTTCACCTTCAACTGTAATATAAGTATTTTTATGCAAAGGCATCATGAATCTTGATGTATCCCAGAGAGCCATAAAATCGCTGACGGATACTTTTCTATTATAAAGAGAATTATTCTCATTAATATATTCTTCTTCAGATTCTGCTATATAAATATACTTCTCATCATATCCGACAACGTTAGCATAATGAAGAAGATTGGAACCTGCACAAGAACGGATAAAAACGATAACAGGATCGCCCTGCTCAACAACCTTCTTAACAGAATCCAATGAACCTCTATAATACCTGGCCTTTAAACCTTCAGACTTCAAAAGAGCTATCAGATGCTTAGGAAGGATCGTTCCATTCTTAAGATGAGGCATCTTATGATAAACCTCTGATCCTCTTGCATCCTTACCATAATGTCTCATGAGATAAGCCGAAGAATAACCAGCACATTCATTGTGACCTTGTATCTCAAACTTATTGGAACGAGTAATGATCGATTTTGAAACCTTAGGCTTACTATGTTTGGAGACCCTGTAAAAGCCTTCATTAAAGCATGTTAAAAGAAGATACGTAAGTATCGTATTAAATATTGATAATATGGCGATTATCACATAATACTTAAACACCCTGTATACTCCCCAAAGCCCTATACTAAATAGATTTTAGTAAAACATGTTTTCAAATGCAATAAAAAAAACAGCTGTCATGATAATGAAATGAAAGCACTTCTAATCACGACAGCTGCTAATTAGTTATTGAATATTAATGGTGGAACAATCTGATTCCTGTAAATGCCATAGCCATTCCATACTTGTTGCATGTCATAATAACATGATCATCACGGATGGATCCGCCTGGCTCAGCAATGTACTTAACACCGCTCTTCTTAGCACGCTCAATGTTATCACCAAATGGGAAGAATGCATCAGAACCAAGGCATACGTCAAAGTTCTTCTTAAGCCATTCCTTCTTCTCCTCAACTGTAAGAACCTCAGGCTTAACTTTGAAGAGTTCCTGCCATCTGCCTTCTGCGAGAACATCCTCGTACTCATCAGAGATATATACATCAATAGTATTGTCTCTATCTGGACGACGGATATCATCTACGAACTGAAGACCCATGACCTTAGGATGCTGACGGAGCCACCAGTTATCAGCCTTGTTTCCTGCAAGACGTGTGCAGTGGATACGTGACTGCTGACCAGCACCGATACCGATTGCCTGACCATCCTTAACGTAGCATACAGAGTTACTCTGTGTGTACTTCAATGTGATAAGAGAGATAAGAAGGTCGATCTTCTTGTCCTCAGGGATATCCTTGTTATCTGTAACGATCTCATTCAAAAGATCCTTGTTGATCTTGAGCTCGTTTCTGCCCTGCTCGAATGTTACACCAAATACGTCCTTTGTCTCGATTGGCTCAGGTACATAGTTAGGATCGATCTTGATAACATTATATGTTCCCTTACGCTTTGACTTAAGGATCTCAAGAGCTTCATCAGTATAATCAGGAGCGATGATACCGTCAGAAACTTCTCTCTGGAGCATCTTGGCTGTGATAGCGTCACATGTATCAGACAAAGCAACGAAGTCACCGTAAGAAGACATTCTGTCAGCGCCTCTTGCTCTAGCATATGCACAAGCGATTGGAGAAAGCTCACCAAGATCATCTACAAAATAGATCTTAGCCTCAGTCTCTGAAAGAGGACGTCCAACTGCAGCACCTGCAGGAGAAACGTGCTTAAAAGAAGTAGCTGAAGGAAGTCCTGAAGCTGCCTTAAGCTCTCTTACAAGCTGCCAGCCATTAAAAGCATCAAGAAGATTGATGTAGCCAGGCTTACCGTTCAAAACCTCGATAGGAAGTTCTGAACCATTTTTCATAAAGATCTTAGATGGTTTCTGGTTAGGATTACAACCATACTTTAACAACATTTCGTTAGCCATATTGTCCTCCAAATCACTTAACGTTCTTATTTACGATCCTTGTATCAGCCTTACCTGTTGCGATGTCGATAAAGCGAACGAACAAAGATACTTTGTTATCGTTATTCAAGCTATTCCAGAGCATATCTGTAAATGAATCGATATCTCCGTCGATAGCTACCTTCTCAGGCTCACCTTCAAAGCTTGGAAGTGGGTTTCCGTCACCCATATATGTGTGGATGAATCTTCCCTCACCTGCGATAGGGTTTGTGTATGAGAATGTATATCTCTGGCAGGAAGACGGATCACCATCTGCTGACTTCAAGATAGACATTGCATAGTTGTATGAACCATTCTCAACGTGCATGATACCTGAGATTCTAGGAGTATAGTTAGGAGCGTCATCCTCGAACTCACGTGTTCTCAAAGCCTGCTCAAATGTCTGTTGCTTATCCATGAGCTCATAAATAGTATCTGTCTGATCTCCGTTAGTAACGATAGTCTTGTTACCAAGAACTCTTACAGGAGAATAGATGATAAGGTGCGGATCTGTAAGAAGTGAAGGATCAAATGCCTCAGTCTTAATTCCGTCTTCTGTTGCTGTAAATACTCTGTTTCTGGAGTTTACGCTTCTGCCCATGATGAAATAAGCCGTTACTGCACTTTTTCCGTCCTTGGACTTACCGATCACGATTCCTCTGCCCGGATAATCATTACCCTTGAGAAGTTCAGCGATGTCAAAAGTTTTCATAGATGTCACCCCTCTGTTTATATATATTCAACTCTGTTGTTGACTACTTTAATCTTACCGTCCGCAAAAAGCTGGATCGCTTTCGGGAGGATAACCTGCTCACATTCTTTCATGATACGCTTCTGAAGCACTTCAGGAGTATCGTCAGGAAGAACATCAACAGCTTTCTGAAGAAGGATAGGACCTTCATCATAATTCTCATTTACGATATGAACTGTAGCACCGGAAACCTTAACACCTCTTGCTATAACAGCCTCATGAGGACGGATTCCGTACATTCCCTTACCGCAGAATGAAGGAATAAGTGCAGGATGGATATTGATGATCCTGTTGTTAAAAGCCTTAACAGTCTTCTCTCCGATAAGTGAGAGATATCCAGCAAGAACAATAAGTTCTGCCCCGCATTCATTAAGCTTAGCTACAACAGCATCATCCCATTCTTCACGGCTGTTAAAGTTCTTAACGGACATAACAACCGCAGGAATATTATTGTCAGCTGCTCTCTGGAGCGCATATGCCTTATCATTTGATGCAATAACAAGAGCGATCTCAACGTTTGTTAACGTACCGTCCTTGATCTGATCGATAATAGCCTGAAGGTTTGTTCCGCCGCCCGATACAAAAACTGCAATCTTCATATTAGCTCTCCGGTGTTCCTGCTACGAAATTACCATCAAAGCATGCAGCACACTGACCACATCTGATACCCTCAGTAGAAGCTCTAAGGCTCTCAAGGCTGATATAGCCCAAAGAATCAGCACCGATCATTTCGCAGATCTCTTCAGTTGTCATCTTTGTTGCCGGAAGCTCGCTTGCAGTAGATGTTGAAACACCGTAATAGCATGGGAACATTACCTTAGGAGAAGCGATTCTCAAATGAACTTCCTTAGCTCCTGCATCACGAAGGAATCTGATGATGTGCTTTGTTGTTGTACCTCTAACAAGAGAGTCATCAACGATACAGATCCTCTTGCCCTTGATAGCTGACTTAAGAACTGCGAACTTCATACGTACAGCAAGTTCTCTTTGTCCCTGTGTTCCCTGGATAAATGTACGACCTACATAACGGTTCTTAAGAAGTCCTGCACCATAAGGGATACCACTTCCCTGAGAGAATCCTACAGCAGCAGGGTTACCTGAATCAGGAGCACCGATAACAAGGTCACAATCACAAGGCTGCTCCTTAGCAAGGAACTTACCTACATTAACACGAGAATCATATACGCTTGAACCATCGATAACACTATCTGGTCTAGCATAATATACATATTCGAAAATACATACTCTTCCATCTTCAAGAGTACACTTCTCACCTTTTACTGTGTAATAAGTTGAAGATACTCCCTTATCAGTGATAGTAATGATCTCACCCGGATCGATATCTCTGATGATCTCAGCGCCGATAGCATCAAATGCGCAAGACTCAGAAGAAAGCATGTACATATCGTCTTTCTTAGCAAGGATCAAAGGACGAAGTCCCAACGGATCTCTTACACCGACAATCCTGTCATTTGTCATGAATACAAGTGCGTAAGCGCCCTTAAGGCCCTTCATTGTCTCGAGGATAGCATCCTCAACAGTCTCTGTTTTAACCTGATTTCTGCAGAAGAGAGACATAACTACTTCTGCTTCAGTATTTGTCTGGAAAATAGCGCCCTTATCAATGAGCTTGTTTCTCAGATCATTAGCATTAAGGATCTTACAGTTAGTAGAAAGAGCAATATGACCTGTTCTTGATTTGATTGAGAATGGCTGCATTGAATCGATAGCAGGCTCAAGCTCTGAAGCAAGCTTTGCTGTACCAATAGCTGAATGGCCTTCCAAAGCTGACAATGTAAGATCATCAAAAACATCAGCTACAAGTCCGATAGCCTTATGGCTCATAAATGTGCCGCTATTGTTAACAGTAATACCAGCGGACTCCTGTCCTCTGTGCTGCAAAGAGAAGATACCGTAA
>JAGCGE010000165.1 GCA_017649745.1 Clostridiales bacterium
CCTCAAGATTCTTGTCAAAGTTCTTATTACCATTCTCTTCTTTAATATCAAAGTCAATGACAATAAGATTCTTCGGAACCTTAAAATAATGAAGTTCACTTGTATCAATATCTTTAAGTGTCGTCGTGACATCCTTCCACTTCGTAAGTGGTTTCTCATTGATACTTCCATACTGTGCAGGCGAATCCTCAAATACTTCATCAAACAGCGATACTGTATTATCAAACGATAAAGAATATGGATGATCATCTTTAAGAGTAGCTTCATTATTCGTAAACTTGTATGTTCTGAATCCACTAAAATATGATCTTAGCTGCTCTCCATCTTTTCTTGATCTGTCTTCGAATGTCGAGAAATAATCCTTAAGCTCTGACCTGAACTTATATCTCGGCAGAATATAGCCAAGAGAAGTTTCATCACAATAAGTCTTATACATCTCATACGCAGCTTTAAGAGTCACACCATCCTGTTCTTTAAATATAGGATAGTTTGCTTCCATGAAATTATAGAATACGTCAGTTTCTTCGATCATAGATATAGGACGATATGCATCATAATAATGCAGACCCATATCATAATATGTTTCTCTCGCATACCACGCTATTGCCCCGAGCTCGAACTTTATCTTAGACATAAGCGTCTGGTACTTCTTGATCGATACTTTCTTACCTGATGGATTAACATCAATAAGTCTTCTTATAATTCCACTTTTAGCATCTGTGATCTTAACTGCTGTATTCGTGCCCATAAATAAAAATGCATTTATCTTCATAGTGTACGAAGCTTTATACTTTTCATTTACAGTCATCTCCTCATGTGATGTAATGCTATTAAGTTTTGTGTTATCTTCGATCCTGGACAGATCTCCATCATGCTGGATCGCGACAAGCGGGTTGTTCTTAAATACTTCTGTCGAGAACGCATTGCTGCTTCCAGTAAGCGCCTTTGCTTCAAACGTCGTGTAATATCCACTGAACAATAACTGAAGCACATTAAGAAATGTACTTTTTCCTGTACCAGCTTCACCATACAGCACAACAAACTTCTGAATCTTTGTACTATCTCCTGCAATAATACTACCAACTGCCCATAGCAGTTTCTTAAGTTCTTCATCACCATAGAGAGTTCCAAACAATTCGTCAAATGCACTATGATCACCCTCTTCTAATGGATAATCTAATCTCTTAGAAATATAATCACGTTTCTTAACTTCTGTATTACAGAATGTAAGCTTTGTGTCTATCTGATGATAATTATCCGATATGTTCTTACAGTAATTCTTAAAGTCTCTCCACATACCGGAGTTCCAACTTCCAAGATGCTTCACATGAATATCATCATCCGTAGCCATCTTAGACCTGAACTCATCAAGTTCTTTATCCACAAGTCTACGGACGTCATACTCATCAGTACTCCACATTCTCGTTTCTTCGTCCCAAATAGCATAAAAGGAGCCTCCACGGACCATTAAGTCGTTGCTTCTGCAAACTATGAAATCAGGATATACTTCGGTGTATCCTTTCTTCACAGTCTTGGTCTTAATGTTGAAAAAATCCATAAAAATCTCCTTGTTGTGTCAAAATGTCAAAAATTTTCGCGATTTAAAACTTTTTAAATATTTAATTTTTTAACGTTTTTAAAAAGTTTTGGGTAAAAAAATGACAAAAGTGTCTCACGCAGCCTGTAACCGTTGAAATTTCAACGAAAAACCGGGGAATGAAAATGACACAGTTTTTGTGCCCATCAAAACCGCAAACCATTGGAATTTCAACAAAAATCGCTGAGTCAAAAATTTTTTCAGTTTTGACCAAAAGTGTCACACTTTCCCTAATTTTCACAAAATCTTCACAATCTTCACATAATCTTCACATTCAGTTTTGACACATTGACACAGTTTTGACACACTTTTACACTCCATAATTTTCTATTAACCATTCCTGCATTTGGTCCCAGATTTCCACTTTTCTCTGGTCATTTGCAGGTCGTTTCAGCGGAAATAATCCGCCCTTTCCATTAAAATTGTACGTACGATTTTCAAAAATATAAAGTATTGACCACACCTCATTTCTTGAATAATTCACGTCATCATACTGATCAAGACCAATATTATTCATCATGCTCCAGAAGTTTTCCCATACTTCTTCTGGATCAAATCCCGAGTTCCCATCGAATCTTCCTGCAAGAGCAATAAGCATTTCCAATATAGAACAAGGCTTATCGTCCGTAGAAGCTCCGAACTCTTCTCGTAAATATAAACCGTCTGCTGCTCTGTTATCATCCCGTCCTATGATAGGAACAAAATCTTCACCGAACAGCTCATTGATCAGAATATGATAATGCTTATGGTTAGGAGCAGGAAGGATAAGAGACTTAAGATTTCTCAAATATCCTTCCATCATGGTTAGAATCCTCCGTACCTGTCATGAAAGCTTCCTTCAACTCTCATGATCTCAAAGTCTGTCTCAAGGACATTGTTTCTGACATACAGATCTGTATCAGTATCTGCAAGCTGATTATAAACATCGCTTGAAATAGTTTCCTCAATATCGACCATCTCATCGCTCTCATCAGCCAGCGTGTCGTCAAATATATAATATGTCAGACTGATCTTGTCATACTCGTTCTTATCATTTAAGAACTCGTCTTCAGTTATAAGATATGGCTTAGTTGGTTCATCCTCTTCAGGACTCTCAGCTTCTGCTTTCACTTCTTCTTCCTCTTTTCCTATTTTATTGTATGCCATTATACTGGCATCTTTTTTCTCTTCTTTTTCTTTGTAATCTTCGATAGCTTTGTCTATCTTCTCAGAATCCTCTTCAAGTTTTTCAAGCTTCTTCTGCTGAGTAAGATATTTATCAAGATAATACTTCTTTACCTCGTCGATCTCATGGTCAGCTTTGATTTCATACTTCTTCTTGAACAGGAACCAGCTGCCGGCAAATCCGACAGCAGCTCCGATTCCAAATATAGCGATCTCCTTAATCAGTCTTCCTCCTGTAACTCATCAAACCAGGATATCTGCTCACCTACCCCATCAACATCTACATCACAGATATGCGCTCCCGGAAGATGTCTCACTTTATCTGTATCCTTCATACAAATATGGTCCAGAGCTGTGCCTGCTGAATACACTTTCTTACCGAATTTACAGTTGGCACAGCAGTGGAGAAATATAAATCCTTTAGGCTTGAACGCTTCCATCATCTACCTCTATATCAGATATACCTACTCCCCATTTCGGAACACAGTTTATTACCGGTTTATCATCTACATTAAAGTCCAGAATGCAACATGGCTCATAGCCATTGATGAAATCACGGTTTGGTTCATATGACAGATCGTTCCAACCGAAGTCAATATATCCGTCGCCATCTTCATGGTTAAGACTCCATCCAACTACCTGACCTGCTGATGTTGCCGGGAATCCGAGATCCTTATAGACTTCATTCAGGAATACTGTATGATCTTCCCTTGCCTTGAGAATATCATTCCAATATGCCTGCCTGTTCTTAAGAACTGTCAGATTATATGCAGCATTTGTGTCCCAGCTTGGACATGACGAGTCATAGATCCTGGCATACGGAGAAAGATTATCAACAGAGTTGTATACTTTTTTCTTCTCTTTCTTAACTTTAGGTGTTCCGTCCTTATTCTTTTTGCCGGTATCTACTTCGATCTCGTCATCTTTCAACCCCAGTTTGAGATCCCTCGCTGTTGTTTCTCCTAGAAGATCCTTTACTTTGTCGCGATATTTTCTGTACGCTTCAGATACTCCCTCATATGCCGCTGCAAGGGCCAGATTTCGCTTCTGAAGGATCTTATGGCCTTTAACAAGACTGAATATACCTACTGCTGTAAGTATTACTGCAGGGCCATATGACTTCGCAAGTTCGATAGCGGTTCTCGTACATACGATCGCTCTATCTTTCATAGAATCTTCATGCGTGTATTCGATTGGATTGTTATCGTCATCGAATGTTGTTCCTTCTTCTTCAGTTTTCTGAATCGTTTCGAGGTCGTCCTTAGCCTCTTCAACTGCCTTTTTGGCTTTAATAGTTCCTTTGCATGCCAGTACAGTAGCTGCGACCATGCTTACTATTCCTACTCCAAGTCCGATCTCAGGAGCATGTTCTTCTACTGATCTTGCTACTGTGCCGCCAATATTCATTAACGTTTCCTTTATCATTTGATCCTCCTTCTTTAGTCAAGTTTACAGGGCTTGGGAAAGTTGATAATATATCCATCTCTCGTTCTGGATATAGTTACTCTGGTCAGATCCGTCCAACCGTACTTATAATCTGTGAAGTTGTTATCAACACCTACAAGATCACAGAAATCTCCAACACTTACCTGCCCGTATTCTCTTGTGAGATCTATCATGTTATCAAGAACCTGCTCAGCATCACCCCTTGAGTTCATGGTTATTTCATCGAAATTATATGAAGAGGCTTTCTGCACAGGCACTTTTTTATCCTTGTCATAATAATCAGAATATGATACCTTATAAGGCTTGCTTCCTCCTGATTTCTTATGCGCGGATGTGCTTCCATAGAATATAGCATCCAGAAGCATCTTCCCCATATCTACGATCGTGTCTTTGATCGTCGGGACAAGATAATCAAATATAAGCTCTGTTCTGATGTCTTCTTCGCTTACATCTGAGAATATAACTCCTGCTGCTTTTTTGAAAAATGAAGGCTTAGACTTCTTTACCGGTCCGTCTATTACCTTCTCGACTTTTGCCTTGACGACTTCTTCCTTGGACTTGTTTGAGTTTCCAGGGAAGTCATCAGTATTGATCAAAATATCTCGTTCTGCCATTTTTGCTCCTTTCAAGCGCGTAAAAATAAAAAGGAAAGAGCCTCATTCGAGACTCAATCCTTTTTCGGAAATTAACCCAACTACTTTTCCTCAGGTTTTACTTCTGACGCTGCCTTCTCAGCTTTCCTTTCCTTGATCTTAGCCATCACCTTCTGTACCAGAGCTTTTCCTCCAATACCGAGTGCTGCACCAGCACCAAGAAGTCCAGAAACACCAAGTCCACATTTAACTTTGTCGTTCATAATAATTCCTCCTTAAAAATCTTTTATTATAAGTGGTTCTACTTTCCATATAGCACTCTGTTATTTTTGCGATAGCTACCAATACAAAGGCCAAGGAACCATTGGCTTTCAATCATAGTAATAGTCCTTTGGCTCCATGCTGAATCTGACTACCAGTGTCGGAATGTTGTCGTGGAGAACAGAAGAATATTCAAACTTGAAACGCTCATCATTATCTGAGTCTTTTCTCCATCCTATGTTCTCTCCGTCTCCAGGAAGCTCCATACCGATTCTGTCGTAATAGTAATTAATAGGAACGAAGTCATCGTCAGCTTTCAATTCGTCGTTGATATCGTCCTCTATGGTTCGTATTGTTTCAATATCGGATACGAACCACTGTCCTGTCCACCAATCCTGGCATGGAATACGTGTGCCTTCAGATTGGATTATGATTGGCTGAGGTGGAGGATTTTTTGCAACCGAGTCTTCAGCAATTGCATCCTTGATTTTCTTATTTTTGGTCTCTCCGACAGTGTCGATAACTTTTGCTTCGTATTCTTCAAGAGCTTTTGAAGATAGAGAATATACAGCTGCAAGCGCAGCCTCTCTTTTAAGGTGCTCATGGTTCGCATAAAAGATGCACCCGATTGTTGCGAGCCCGAGGAGAAAGGGTTTTGCCATAATCGGCGCCACCACCTTTGCTTTTTCTTTTACGTCAGCATCTTCAGGCATCTCCTCTAATACTTTCTTTGCCTTGATAGATGCTTTTCCTGCTGCTACAGCAGTTAGGACTACCCCGGCAGCTCCAACTGCTGTTAATATAGTTGGAGCATTCTTGATAGTCCAATCAACAGTCTGCTTTCCAATTTCTTTAAGCATACAGTTTCCTCCTTATAAATTCACTCATAGATATACCTTACTTCTCCGCCTCCTTTCGGAGAAGTTCTTTCTCTTTTTTCGTCATCTTGATTCTGATCAGTTCAGACCTGGTTACCTCCTTCTTTGGTCTAGACATGACTTACTCCTTTCAAGCCGCTTAAAAAATAAAAAAGAAGCTGCTAAGCAGCCTCCTTTTCATTCCATCTGATTGTAACGCCATATGCATTACATGCCTCAACAAAACTCTTTCTATAATTGTCATTTACATGAATATACAATCCTTCAGTCCCATCTCTCATATCACTTTTATAAGCTATTTGAGATGAACCTGTGTGATTCAAAAGTTCATCGTAAACGAATCCTTCCATAGTTTCTTTATCGGCACTGATTAAATACATCAATGATAACATTATAACCATCTCCTTTCATTATAGGGGACGATTTTTTTGCGAAGTCATTCTTCCATCCACCATTCTTCACTGCCGGAATCTGCTACTTTGCGCATATGGCGTCTGTAGAAGTTTCCATCCTTAACAAGCTTTAGACGGTTTATCGCATACTCCAAATCAGTCGTGTGCTTGCATTCGCCTCTGCCTATAAGCCCGCATCCTGGGATTCCATAACAGTCCGGTTTACCGTCGCACAAATATGCATGCCTTTGAGTTTTATACATATTTGCCTCCGCTAAATCTGTGCATAGCCCCATAGTGGCTGCCACCCATCTTCCAGCATCATCAAATATACAGGCTCGCCAAAATCATTTCCCGGTGCATCTGCAGCTACAAGTTCATTGTGGAATCCGATAGGCTCTTTTCCATAATACCAATCCTCATTATTTACCCATCCATATTCATGGCCAAATTGAGTCTGACAAATATTCAGATAATGATAATAGTCGTTATAGCTTGCATAACCGAATTCACCGTTATCTTCCTCATCAAGATATTGGGCAATGAGTTTGTCCTGAGCATCTGTTACGGCCTCTTCAGAACTTCTGAATATTCTTCCTGTATATGCTTCGAAGCACAGGAGATCTCCATTACCAGTTTCTTCGATTGTCTGGCATATGTTCTTAGGAGGGAGAAAATATGCTTTAGCTTCATCTGCCAATTTCTTAGCCTTCGGGTTTTCGTCTATGAACTTTTTAAGCTGATCTCTGTTCGCTACCAAATATGATGTAGTTGCCGACAGGCCTAGCAAAGCTTTATGGTTTATGTGATGATTCATCAGGATTGCTCCGACTGTTGCTATACAAAGAAGAGCAGTTGGAATATAATAAGGCGCCGCTGTCTTAACTAGTTCGAGTTTGTCTGCAGTTGTTAGTGTCGTCTTTGCATCTGAATATGATACTTTTCCATCTTTTTCTATTTCAGAAAGTTCACGCTTCTTAGCTTTAATAGCTCTTTCAGCTTTCGGGGCCATTACGGCGGTCACTGCTACAGATGCAGCGACTCCTGCAATAGAAATAACTGTAAGCATTGTTTGTTTACTGAATTTCATCTCTGTCCTCCAATTCCATAGGGTCAAGATCCCTCAATCTTCTAAGTCTTTGTTCACTTTGACTTACTTTTAATATAACGTATCTTTGGTCACCCCAGTCCTCAATATCATCATTCAGGATGATTCTATAGACGCCCGTCTCTGCATCGATCAATATAGAGCCGCCATGCTCCGCGAATTTTTCCCACAATATAGTTAATGTTAATGCCAGGCTTACAAAGAAGCCTATCAGCATACCTATAAATAGATTAATCGTCATGTTTAAGCTCCTTTCCACACTGAGGGCATAATATAAACTTCTTAGCCCTTACGCTTCGTTCACTATACTTACAATATGGGCAATGGAATGTTATCCTATTGTCCTTCTTTTTCTTCTTTGAGTTCGCCATTAAAAGCCTCCTCTAACTTTTTGTCAAGCGCTACAACTGCTTCATCATAAATATACTTGCATACGTCTTTGTAAAAGCATGTTAGCATATAGCATGTGGTGCTATCTTTATGAATAATGTCAGTTGTAGGACTGAACCTATCACATGTTCTGCAGGTTCTTGAATCTGGAATATCCAGTTCTACATTTTCACTTACCTTAATATGGTCTCTTGTATCCCCGAACATTAGTCCTCCTTTACTAACGGTACTTCCAAAATCACACAGCCACTTTGTATAACTTGTATATAATCCTTCCCGTCAAAATCGTTATGACTTATCTGCATTAACATGCTCTTGCTCCTCATACTTGTCAAGCCACCCCATCTGCCAACATCTGAATAGAAAATCATCTAAAACTTTCATTTCATCGGGGCTTGTTTCAATGTTGGTAGAATCAAGTAAGGCTTGTTTTGCTTTTGCTATTACATCAAATCTATTATCGGTACATATCTCAATCATGCTTTTGCTCCTTATCGCTCTCCACAACTGCGCTTGACATATAATCATCACACGGAAATCCTTTCGCTTTCCATTCTTCGTATTTCTTGAAAAGTTCATCGTTATCGAAGAAAAATGGGCTTCCTGGAACAAATACATCACCTACCAAATTCTTATCGTGCATACACACTTTGTGATGTATACAGGATTTACACAACTCTCCACTCATGATCTTGCTCCTTAACTAAAATATGGATCCCATCCCTCGACTTCGTCATCATCGAACCATATGCTGCTATCAATATCTTTCCAGCGGTTTACGTTCGTAACATACTTATTAATGTCTTTAAGATAGAACCCAATATGTGTTTCGCCATTTACGTAAAATATCACTTTCCGCGATGATGGCGGGTGTTCTTTTTCCATTCTCGTCTTGCCTCCATTAGAGCCTGCTGAACTGTTCGTCCGTAGCCGCTTGCACAATTGCCACAGTTATTGCAACATGCCTGCAGTAATATCCACCCGGATTTTTCATCCTTAGCAACTGTGAATTCCAGATCAGGAGCATTGCACGTGCATTCTATCATTTTTTGCTTCTCCAATTATCATAAACGATATAGCCATACGCTACAGATAGGACTCCAAGTACTGCTCCTAAAAATATCTCGAAAGTCATCAAATCCTCCTTTTTGTTGAAATTTCAAGAAAAAACGAGGCTCTATTTTGCGTTCTAAGCGATTTTTTTAAGCCTCGTCGATAAATATATCAGCCGTTTTCGTCCTCTTTTTTGGCCATTTTGTACAAATCCTGTATCTGCTTTTCCATAAGGAAAATATAGTCCATAGTTGTAAGATCATGATCGTTCTTAGAAGATTTTACTCTGCTAAGATCGTTACGGTACTTTAAAGACTTAGTGAAGTCATCACTTAGCTTCTTTGGCATCTTCGTCCTCCTTAAAATGAATAGGCTTATGGCTATGGATGTTCCAACCGTAAGCCAGACACTCATTGCATGGATCTTTTGTTTCACTCAACTCTTTGTATTTGCACTTATCACAATACAATTCAAAGAATACTTCTTTCTTATCATTTTCTAACATCGCCGCTTCCTCCTGCTAAGATAGCTATTATAAGTATTGGTATGTTTATCAGAAAGCCAAATATAAACAGTGGGGTCAGCATTACTCCGACACAGAACAATGCGACTCCAAAAGCAATAATGCCCCCAAGCAAAAGCAGGGAAAATATTGGGCGAACCGCCATACACATTTCAAGCAGTAAGCATACTATAAGCATTGCGCTGATTACTAAACCTAATACAAAATTCATTTCTCTTCCTCCTGACTGTCGAGCCTTGCAAACTCGTCTCTCAAATTACAATAATCAATCCACATAGTTTTGATTCTTTGACTGTAGTCTGTCATAAATATATCTTTGGCCTTACTAAAGTTCTTCTTTTTAAACCATACAGAATCGTTGAATATCATTCCAGGTTCTCTTGCAACTTCCTGAATATAGGTGTAGTTGTCTCTATCTACCGCAGGAATGATATAAGACCATTTAGATGGTTTGCTTGAAGAAATACAAGCAGGGATCTCAATGAGTTTTCCCTGCTTATTGATGTAGATCCAGATATCCTGAAGTCCGTCCATGCTATACCTCCATCTTCTTGATATTCGCTTCGTGGTAAATATCACTGATCTCCTGTCTGTCCAGCTTAAGCTGCATTCTAAGCTTAGCAAGTTCAGCTTCAAGTTCTCTAGCTCTGGCTTCTTTTGCCTCGATTTCAGCTTTCTTAGCTATCCCCTTATATGAGAAAGTCATAAGTTTAGAAAGAGACACACCAAGTTTGTCGCAATATATAAGAAGTCTGGCAAAATCCATTCCACCTCTGGATTTGCACATCGAGAAATAGTTTCTTCCAAATAACTCATTATCAAGTTTGGATGTAGAATATCCTTTAAACTCGATAAGATAACCCAGATTATCGATAATAGCCTGGATCTTTTCTTCCGGTGTTTTGCAGTCATCAAGATATGTCGTTTTTTCTTCCATATGATTCCTCCTATAAATATTCTTCCATTTCAGGCGTATCTCTAAAATCTTGTATAGCAGCTAATCCCCAGAATCCAGCATCAAGTGTCTTCTTTGGAATATATCTTTTACGCTTGCCTCTAACATCCGCAGGTTCATACCACATAATATGTAGTTCCTTCTGAGAATAAATAGCAGGTGTGCACTCATGCTTAGCACCCTGCTTATCCAAATATGCCTTTATATACCAGCCTTCATATACCTTTCCTACAAGCCATCGTCCTAAGAATCTGTTACTATCTTCATCTTCCAGAATATAATCTTTCATAGGATCAGGCTGCATTCTAGATCTTTCGTACATTATTTGCCCTCCTTACTTGTTGAACTTCTTCTGAAGCTTGCTAACAATTTTGTTAAAGCTTTCAGGAGCCAAGAACATCCAGATAAATATAGCTCCTGACCCAAGACCGAGAATCGTTCCTACCCACTGACGAATCTCTCTACTCAATTCCAATTTCTGATTAATACTCATAATTGTCCTCCTTAAAATATCTCATCAATAATATCTTTTTCTTCATTAAGGTTAATAATAACGTCTCCATTATCGACCTTAATTTTAAACTTAACAGGTATCTGGCCATTAGGATCGTCTCTATCCCATATCCAGCCATTAAGCTGTCCTTCTTTAATGATCGGTACTCCAAGACTTTGAAGAACTTCATTCAGAAATAAATAACCGTCGTTTTTCAGCCGGTCGTTCATGTATTTTTCTGCGGTCTTCAAATATCCTTTAGCATACTCCGCATCAGGGTCAGAAAATACAGATTCTTTTGTCCAATTGATCTTCATAGATTACCTCCTTTTTTCTACGAAAAAATAAAAGAGAGACACATATAGTCTCCCTCTACGTAATAGCCATTGTTTTTTTTGCGAAAAATGAAAGGGCCATGAAGACCCTTCACTTGGCAAATATGCCTACTTATTACGGGATATTATTCCACGCAAGAATTCTCCTGGCTTGAACAAATATCCATCTTTCTCGAATTTCAAAGTTACCAACGTCCCGATACCCATAGCGACTGTGGTTATCACAGTATTTGGATTTATCTTCTTATACCAAGGCAAGTCAAGTTCAGCTGTCTTATTATTTACCTCTTGTGCTTTAACATAATAATCATGCCCTTCTTTCTCTTCCTCAAGTTTTAATTCATATAAATCTTTTACTGCTTGAACCTTGTCCACATATTTCGAATCGTCGACATCAAGCTTATCTAATCCTTCAGATATCTTTTCTTCAAGCTTCTCAGCATTCTCCATAAGAATCGCCTCCTTTAACAAGAAAACAATAATTTACCATAATGAGCATTGTTTTACGTGCGAAAAAAATAAGAGGCCTTGATAAAGGCCCCTCACTTTGCGCATTAATGCCTGCGCTCCAAACATTTAATAATTCTCCACAAGAAATAACATCCAATAGCGCCTAAAATTAATTCCATTAAATACCCTCCTTCATAATATCTTTTATCTGTTCAGTTTCAACATCGAACAGCTCTTTCATACTTGTGAGCGCTTCAGCATAAGCTGCCTTATACCAAAGTTCCGCTTCACAAATCTTAATTAAGCTCCACGATAATACCCCAACAAATACAATTACTGATATCACCAAAAAAGTGTTTAAAATAACTTCAAGCAAGAATATCACCTCCTTATAGATTATTACCATAAAGAGGAATGTTTTAATTGCGAAAGAAAAAAGAAAGAGCCGCTGTTGCGACTCAATCTTCTGCAGAGAGGTTTATTATATGTTTGATGTTTGATAATTTGCTTCTATCTTTTTCTGTTCTCTTTTTTCTTTCCAATCCATGTAAGTATGCCAGATCACTCCTACCATGAACCCTGTAATGCCAATCACAGCATATACAGCATTCTCTGCCAGGAACTCTGTTCCACTTTCAAATACATTAGTTATAAACTCTTCAATTTCTACAAAATCTACCACAAATTTTCCATTCATAAAATACATCATTTCAGTTACCTCCTTTGCATTTCTCTGCATAATAGAGCATGTATTTTTTACGAATGAAAAAATAAGAGGCCTTGTTAAAGACCCCTTTCCATTGCAATCGACTACTTATCTTTTGTCAGCATTCTCATTATTGAGAATATCAACGCACATAAGCCCCAGCCTATTACTGTTATAGAAAAGAATATCGCTAACATTATTTATACCTCCTATTTCTTGTTAATTCGACTAAATAAATCAGTTAAAAATTCTTTTATGACTTCACCGCATACAGTCACTAACGCTCCTCCAACGGCAAAACCAACAAAGCATAATACTACTAAAGGTGTTAACATTTTCGTTTAGCCTCCTTTCCAATATGGAAAATGATTAATTTGCGAAAAATAAAAGGGCTTGTAAAAGCCCCTCTATTTCTAGTCGTGAGATATTCTCCGTAGATACTTTGCCAGTACTACTAAAAGAACCCCAGCACATACTCCTTCAGACACTGTCTGAATGCAATTATACGCAGCCTTCTTTATATTTTCCTTCATATCTGTACCTCCTTAAAATACTCTATTTACCGTTATGAGGCATGTTTTAATTGCGAAAGGATCCAAAAGAATTTGTGGTAGCAAATATAAAACCTGTCTCTAGAGCATGGCATGTCCTCAACCATTCTGAGATATGTATATGAAACCCCATCAGTAACAGCTTCTAAAATATAATCCCCTAATACGTCATCTGCGTCCTTAGCAGCTGTTTCTACCATATCAATGTTCTTTTGAGCCTCTTCACGAAATATAACTTCGTCGCCCGTAGGATCAACAAACTCGGACTGCCTATGCCCATGCCATTCAAAACTTTTTGACGAAATTCCACCCCGGGAAAATACGAGATTTTTCCATTCATGATACTGCAGACAAAAGTGTTTCAGCTCGTAATAACGATGCTTGGAAATATAATAGGTGCGTTTCTTTGAGACAGTAGGACGAATTTTTGTAGACATAATAATACCTCCTTGATTAAAGGAGGCCTGCTGTGGTAGAATATACTTGTTCGGGGAATACTCTATATGCTTTTGCAGGCCTCTATAACGGTTTACAAACAGATTATATAGAGTATTTTTCCTTATGTCAAGGAGAAATAAGAACATTTGTTCGTATGAAAGGAGATGAAATATGAGATTACCGAACGGATACGGATCAGTTGTAAAGCTATCCGGCAAAAGGAGGAATCCGTACTGGGTTAGATTAACAGATGGATGGGACGACAGAGGCTATCCTAAATATAAGACTCTTGGTTACGTCCATACACGC
>JAGCGE010000166.1 GCA_017649745.1 Clostridiales bacterium
ACAAATATTAGCAATGAAAGTTTCTCACTTGGGTATTAAACCTGGAGAAGAGGGAGAAACTGGTGTTGATGAATCAGGTGAAGAAGATGACTGTGCATCGTATAATGTCGAGATGATCAGAAGGAATTTCGTCAATGCTTCAAAGTTCAAGAATGAAGTTCAGAGCATAATCTGTTTACCGAGGGAATGCAGCAAACTTAAGGAGATCCTTTTCGACTGTGTAGACAATATGTCTTTTGTCGAGATAAGAGAGAATGATTTCTCTGACAAGAGTGCGAAGGTACAACTGAGATCTTTTGCTCGTGCCGATAAGATCAAGGTGGATAATGAGCTGTACAGAGATATCGAGAAAGGAAAGACATACCTTCCGAATGACCTTAACAGGTTCTATAAGAGCTGGTATGCAAATAAGCTCAAGACTGATGTCTATCCTCAATATAAGGATGTGATGAGCTGCGGAAAGGCTCAGCTAAAGGAGAAGACAAAAGGTGATGCCTATCAAGAGCTAATGAGTATGATCGGTCTTAAGAATGCCAAAGAAGTGTTGAATGATATCATAAGTTTCAATAAAGCGCAGAAGGTGTTTTTTGACAGGGGTATAACATGCACGGATCATTCAAGACACATGGTGTTTACGGGTAATCCAGGAACTTGTAAGACGACAGTTGCGAGGCTTCTTGCACAGATACTCTACGATAACGGAATATTGACTAATCCGGGGATCGTCGAAGTCGGAAGAGGAGATCTTGTAGGTAAGTATGTCGGCTGGACAGCACCTACTGTTCAGAAATACTTTAAGCAGGCCGAAGGCGGCATCCTGTTTATCGATGAGGCGTATTCGCTGGTTGATGACAGGGACGGCATGTATGGAGATGAGGCTATCAATACTATCGTTCAGGAGATGGAGAACCACAGGGAAAATACGATAGTTATCTTCGCAGGTTACCCTGACAAGATGGAGAAGTTTATTCAGAAAAATCCGGGCCTTCGCTCGAGGATCGCATTCCATGTTCCTTTCGATGATTACAACGTAGATGAGCTCTGCCAGATCGCATCTTATATGATCAAGAAAGACGGAATGACATTCTCTCCTGATGCAATGAGCAAGCTTGGAGCACTGTTTGCAGCTTCATCAAAGCAGGCTGATTTCGGTAACGGAAGATATGTAAGGAATGTTATCGAAAAAGCGAGGATGGCACAGTCGAGAAGGATCATTCAGCTCGATGTGGATAAGCTGTCGGATTCTGATATTAAGCTCATTAAGGCAGAGGATATATCTGATCCGATGATGAAGAAAGCAGAGATCAAAAAGTTCGGGTTTGCCGTGTAAAATACCGTAAAACGTCCCCTTATTACGATATCTGTCTCTGTGGTAGAATTAGTCACACTAATTTCTAAAACTGAGGTTTATTATGCGAAACGTCTTTAAAGAGATCGGCAAGACCGACGAAGAGATAGATAAGAAGATCAAAGAATGCGTAAGGATCTTTTTCGAAGATGAAGAAGAGAAGATCTATACTGCTGTGGATGATATGGGTTATCTTACGGATACCGGAAATAATGATGCGCGCACGGAGGGTATGTCTTACGGCATGATGATGTGCGTTCAGCTCGACATGAAAGATGAATTTGATCGTATCTGGAAATGGTCGAAGAAGTATATGTATATGACTGAGGGAGAGAACGAAGGTTACTTTGCCTGGTCATGCAGCACAGACGGTAAGCCTAATGCATTCGGACCTGCACCAGATGGTGAGGAATTCTACGCTATGGCATTGTTCTTCGCATGGAAAAGATGGGGAGACGGTGAAGGCGTACTCGAATACAGCAGGGAAGCAAGAGATATACTAAGAGCTTGTCTCCACAAAGGTGAGAACGGAAGACCTGGATATCCGATGTGGAATAAGGAGAATGGACAGATCTTATTCGTTCCTGGTTCTCCTTTCACGGATCCTTCTTACCATCTGCCACACTTCTATGAGCTGTTCGCTAGATGGGCTTATGAAGAAGATCGCGATTTCTGGGCCAGAGCTGCAAAAGTCAGCAGAGAATACCTAGTAACCGCTTGCCACAAGGAAACGGGACTTTGCAGTGAGTATGCTAATTTCGACGGTTCTCCGATGGATAGGGAAATTCCTTGGGGTAACTTTGGAAACTTCTTTAGTGATGCTTATAGAACAGCTGCGAACATCGGACTTGATGCTCTGTGGTTCGGAAAAGATGAAGGACAACTTGCGATCCCGCTTCGCATGATGAAGTTCTTCGGAACTGATCTTGAGGCTTGCAGATGCGAGTATAAGATAGACGGAACTCCGCTCGACAGACCAGTCCTGCATCCGTTGGGACTTGTAGCTACTATGGCGCAGAGCGCACTCGCGATCCCTTATGATTCAGAGGACTTCGCTATCGCACGTCAGTGGGTAGAATGGTTCTGGAATCAGCCTATGCGTAAGGGCGTGAGAAGATATTACGACAACTGCCTTTATATGTTTGCAGTTCTCGCACTGTCGGGCAGATATCAGATCTGGGAATAAGATCTGTCAATTAGACTTACGAAGCTCATCTCTAACGAGCATTGTTGCGAATCCGAGGAGGTTCTGACCTTTCCAGAAGGTAATGTCAGAGCACTTCGGATCGTTTATTATGAGGCCGTTTGCCCAGATGATATCGTTAGAAGCACACTCGACAAGGATCTTGTCTTCAGTAGCAAGAAGCATCTCCTTTAACGTACTGTTCTGTGAGTATTTCGCAAGAAGTCCGTTATACACGATTATCTGACGCATACCGTTCCAGATGACGTTATCGAATCCCGATACCTGACGGCCGAGATTCTTGATCTCTGATACATCCGTTATCGAGAGGATCTTTTTCGCGATATTCTCATCCTTGAAAAGAACAGCTTTCTTATGCATCATGTACTGCTCCATTGAAGAGTATGTGATGCCGTCGACAGTGAAATTAGACATATACCAATTGCTTAAAAATCCGTTCTCTTCGTCAGGGTTGTGGAACTTTACGACCTTGGATCCTCTGAGTGATAACAACTCATAAAGGATCGTTCTTCCAAGCTTCTGATTATCGCTATCAAGGACTGCGAAAGTGATGTCGAGCTCATGATCTTTATGAGATTCATTAAAGTCGATACAAGCCTTAAGAGCAACCCTCCAAGCCTTTTCAACAGGATAGCCGTAGATGCCTGCTGAGATGAGCGGGAAAGCTATCGTTCTTAAGTCATAACGTAATGCGAGCTTAAGTGAATTCTCGTATGCTCCGTAAAGGAGTGAAGGTTCGTTGTGATTGCCGCCGTTCCACTTAGGACCGACTGCGTGGATGACGTATCTTGAAGGGAGGTTAAATCCTGATGTGATGACCGCATCACCTGTCGGACATCCGCCAACTACCTTACAAGCTTTATTCATTTCATAGGGACCTGCTGCACTGAAGATCGCGCCGCATACTCCGCTTCCCTGAGCCAGTCTCTCATTAGCTGCGTTAACGATCGCATCTTTCTCGAGTTTAACTATATCACTCACCTCTATTTGTATGCTCATCTTCAGATCCCCTTTTAGTTTTTCTTATATTGTATCAAAAGAATCAGTGTAAGAAAGAACGAGCTTTTTGAAGATACGATTTATGTGTGATAATATCTAAGCCAAATTATTCAAGTTTGATCTTTGCGTATAGGGGAATATAGATGAGCCTTTTTTCTTTGGTTATTCCAATCTATAATGTTGAAAAATATCTGAAACAATGCGTTGATAGCGTAATTTCTCAATCATTCAGCGATCTTGAGATAATCCTGGTTGATGACGGTTCAACTGACGGAAGTCCGTCGATCTGTGATTCTTATGCTTCTTCTGACTCTCGAATCAAGGTTATCCATAAGCCAAACGGAGGCATAGTAAGTGCACGTAAAGCAGGTACAAAAGAAGCTACTGGTGAGTATATCGCTTGTGTCGACGGTGATGATTGGATCGAGCCTGATTATTTTGAGAAGTTTGCGAAAGTGATAGAAGAACACTCACCGGATATCGTTTGTTGCGGTTATATCGAGCGATCGATAAATGGAGATTCGAATCATAAGAAATTAAAAGAGAGATCCGGATACTATAAAAAAGAAGATATCGAACAATTGATATTTCCTGATCTGTTAGATTTCAGTCCTCAAGTTTGGGGAAAAGTTATTAAGAGAAATATCTTTACTGATATTCAGTTAAGCGTGGACGACGTTATTAAGATGGGAGAAGATGCCTGTGTGGTCGTACCTTCTGTCTATCGAGCAAATAATATGTATATCCTTGACGATTGTCTATATGATTACAGATTTAACCCGTCTTCTGTATCTAATAATACAACTGTATTCAATCTGGAAGAACCTAAGTTGATCGCTAATCACTATCTGAGACAGATGGACACAGCCAATGATGGATTTAAGCAGCAGTTATATGACACGACGTTAAACAGACTTTATAACAGATGTATATCGCAGTTCTATCTGGATAGACCATACAAGGAGATCTGTAAAGATCTGGATCATTGTCTGGATGATCCGTTCTATCAGGAATGCATAAAGAAATGCAAATATTCATTAAGGCGTCATCCTAAGAGGTGGATCAAAAAACAGGAACTGAGATTTAGATTGTATCGTTTAATGAAAGCACAAAACAGTTCAAAATGAGTTGTATGAAAAAGGGGATGCCCCCGGTGAATTAAATCACTTTTGAGACATCCCTCTTGTTTTTTATACTGTTTTACCATTCTTGAGACGAACTGTTCTTGTTCCGTATTCGGCGCACTCATCAGAGTGTGTGACCTGTAAGATCGTGATGCCGAGTTCCTGATTTACCTTACGGAAAAGTTCCATGATCTCTGTTGTTGACTTGGAGTCGAGGTTACCTGTCGGCTCATCAGCAAGGATAATGTCAGGCTTGCCGATCATGGCACGAGCGATAGCTACACGCTGCTGCTGACCACCTGATAAAGTCGCAGGCATTGCACGCTTCTTTTCGGTAAGGCCCGTGATCTTCAAGATCTCGTCGAGGTCCTTTTTAAGGCTGTGCTTGGATGCGCCTTTTACGACCTGAGGAAGAAGGATATTATCCTCGACGTTGAGGTTCTGAACGAGGTTATAAAACTGGAAGATGAAGCCCATCTTGTTAAGGCGGATATCAGTGAGTTTCTTCTCCTTCATGTTGGACTTAGTTATGCTCTCACCGTCGATCGTGATGTCGCCTTCAAAGTCTCTGTCGAGGCCTCCGATGAGATAGAGAAGTGTTGACTTACCACTTCCTGATGAACCCATGAGTGATACGAATTCACCTTTCTTGACTTCCATGCTGAGGTCGTCCAATACTTTGTTGATATTATTCTTTGTTCCGAATGTCTTACTTAGATTCTTAACTTCGATTACGTTTTCCATTTTTATATTCTCCTTACTCGTACTTAAGTTGTTCTGCAAGTTTCATCTTCTTCAATGCTCTCATGAGGAAGAGTGATGTGAGTGTGAATACCATCCACAAGAGGATTATCATTCCTATGATCGAGCCGAAGCCTGTCATTAGTCTAAGATGCATTGAGAAGAATGCGAATGCATCTCGTACCGGTTTCATGAGGACGACAGCTGCAGGGACGGCACCAAAGAGGGCGATACCTGATGAGAAGAAACTCTCGAGGAAGAACATTCTGTTGAGCTTCTTTCTTGGAAGAGATGTGGACATGAGTACTGCACATTCTCTCTTACGTCCTTCGAAACCGATAAGAAGGTTGCTTACTGATCCTATGAACGTGATACCTACACCGAAAGCGATAGCGACATAGATGAGCGACATGAGTGATTTCGCAGCTTCTTTGGATTCTTTTACATAGCCTTCGGAAGTGTCGTTCTTAGTTACATATTTGCTTGCATATTTCTCAATGAACTCTTTTGCTCCTTCAGGATCTTCAGCGTTAAATGTGATCCTTGAAGGGATATCTCCGTAGAGTTCCTTGAATGTCTTCTCTGAAAGTACATAGTTCATCTCAGAGATGTTGAGTCTGCTCGTATCACAGAAGCATTTTACCTTGAATGTTCTTGTGATCGGATAGTAGGAATCGCAGTTGAATATGATCTCTACTTTGTCTCCGATCTTGGCATTACAATCGCGGGCAACAGCCTCTGTAAGTGCGATCTCATCATCAGCGAGAGGTTCGCAGTTCTGTACGCATACGAAGTCGCCCATCGTTCCGTCAGGCTGCTGTGAGATACCATCCATAACGGAGGAGAATTCCTTGCCGTTGATGTTGATCTTATTCTGTGATTCGTAGATGTACTTGATGTCTGTTACACCGTCCATATTATCGATGAATCGATAGTAGGAAGCTTCTTCTCCGGTTGTCATGATGTAGTTTGTGGAAGCATATGTGTCGCCGCTTACTACGCCTGTGATCGACATCGCGATAGTGTAGATAACAATTGCAAGTGCGATCGATGTCGTGATAAGAACAGAACTTCCGAATGTGCTCTTTTTCGTGTATACCTCTGTAGCTGCAAGCTTTGCTATTGGCATATTTGTCTTATCGAAAAGTTTGTACAAGAGTTTACCGATAACATACTGGATGTAAGGGAAGAGAAGTGAGAGTGCGAAAGTCAAAAGGAAGACCTGTGCGAGGCTCACATAGAAGTTTGCAGGAACGAAGAAGAGGATGACTGTGATGATGACACAAGCGATACCGCCGATCGTTCCGACTCTTCCGAATCTGTATTCCGTATCCTTGTTCATGAAGATGAGATCACGGATCGGAGTTGATGTTGCTTTTATGATCTCCTTAAGAGGGCAGAGGCACTCGATAAGGATAGCTGAGAGAATAACGATGATATAAAGGAAAGGATTCATGTCACCGAATGATGAATCGAAGCCTTCTTCGGTACCTACAAGGAACATCGTGAGGAATGTCTGTCTCAAGACTGAGTAGAGCCAGCATCCGAGGATGGATCCGAAAAGGCCGTAGAAAGCGTTTTCGAGAAGGAGGATGAAAGCTGTTGTCTTAGCGGAAACACCAACGCTTCGCAGGGTTCCGACTACCGACATTCTCTCGGAGATGATCCTCTCTGAGATGGAGATCGTTACGAAGATTACCATGAGGACGCAAAGAGCGAACATTACTGTTGTGAGCTTCGTGATGAGGTTGATGATGAAGAGGAGCTCAGGCATATCCATGATGGATGTGGCACGAAGTGTAGGGTGAGCTTCCTCGATCTTCTCGCATGTTTCCTTAGCAAGAGTTTCGTCCTTAAGATCGATATATACTGATTCGATCTGAGGGTCGACCATCATGGTCTTAAGTTTCTCCTGATTGATGGCGACGTAGTCACCTGCGATGATTCCCTTGTCCTCTACTACCTGGTGGATCTTAAATTCCACAGGCATGGTGTACTCGTCGTGTAAAGTGAGAGTATCGCCTTTCTTATAACCGAATTTCTCGGCAAAAGATTCGGATACTACTACTTCGTCGTCAGCGATCTTATCATAGAAGACAAAGCCTAATTTCTTACCTGTATCGTAATCGATTCCGACTATGCCGATATTGTTCTCCTGAACATATGAATATTCACCTTCGATGTCAGTGTAGATTACATCGTCGAGAGCGATGACGCCGGTCCAGATGTTCTCAGGCATGTAGTCATCTTCAAGAAATGAGATGTCACCCGTCGGAACTTTTACTACGATGTCCGATTTGCCGAGACCTTCAGAATTGAACACGTCCTTGATGAGTCCGCTTATTGCGCCTGACATATCAAGACTTACAAGTGCGACAAAGGAGCAGACGAACAGGCAGAATACCGCGAGTAAAGTTCTGAACGGTTTTCTGAAAATATTTTTAAATGTGTGTTTTAATACTATGCTCATTTAAGTTTCCTCTCTTACGTCCATCTTCCGATCCTGTCTTCAGGTGCGACATACATCTTGTCGCCTTCCTTAACGTCATAGACCTCATAGAATTTATCTGTTGTTGCCAGGATCGCGTTTACGCGGATCTCAGAAGGGCTGTGAACGTCTCCTGCAAGCTGGCTGATGATAGCCGTATCTGACTGCAAGAGTGCCCATAAACTTCCGAAGGACTCGAAAACAGTTTCGTAATCTTCCTTTGTACAGCCTTTCATATCGCAGACTGTCATGACTGCTTCCATACCGCTTAAGTCGGCATAGTTCTCGCCTAAAGTCTTTTCACCGTCAACACTGTAGATCGTAAATACGTTGAAAGTATTCTCGAAATAATCGATAGCTTCAGAGTTTCTCTCTTCAAGCTTCTTTACATCTTCTTCATTGAGCCAGGACGGATCGAAAACACCGTTCTCGTTGAACTTGATTCCGTTAGAGTCGAATGCATGACCGAGCTCGTGAGCGACTACCGTACCAAGGCCGCCGAGGTTCTCGTAGTAAGACTTATCTGTTCCGAACCAAGGATCAGTCATGATAGCGGATGTGATCGTTACTCTGTTATCCCAGGAATAGCAGGCATTTACAGTCTGCATTGACATACCCTGTTCGTTACGATCTCTAACCGTTCCGATATTCTTGATGTTCTTTTCGTAGTTTTGGCAATTTACTTCGATCATTGCTTCAAGCAGATTATTATCGAACGCTCTTGAAAGTTCAGGGTCGTCCTTCATGTTTTCGAGAAGAGTCTTACCTGTGATGAATTCGATATTATCGAGCTTTCTTATAAGGCCTTCTCTTGATTCTTCTGAGAGCCAGTCAGCATTACCGATCAATACTCTGTAGCCTGATATAAGGTCGTCACAGAGTTCGCGAAGCTGTGTCTCCATCTCGTCTGTGTAGAAGTACTTCAAGTAGAAATCACTTAAGACGAGACCGTAATTGATATTGATAAAACGGTATGCCTGTTCATCGATATCATCAGCGCTCTTTGGGAAATACTTGGCGATTTCAGGATGATCCTGCGCGATGAATTCGCCGTAAGTCGATACGAGAGATGTCACGATCCATGCTTTAAGGATGTCGAGATTATCGTTGGTCAAGATCTTATCGATGGCAGCGATCTGAGAGATGTCGTTTACTTGCCAGCCGCCGTAAGGATTCTCGCTTATACCGTACCACTTCTCGTAATCTCTTACTTTGTGGTTAGTAAGTTCCTTATCGATCTCTTCTTCTGTCATGAACTTAATGTATGCATTCGGATCGATAGCATCAAGAACTTCCTTGTCTGTTGCCCAGGCGATATCGATCACTTTATACATAAGATCATGAGCGGTATTCTCCGCATCTTCGTGCTCGACACCTGCGGTCATGAGACAGTCGATGATGATCGTCTCTCCGTCGGAGGCTTTAGTCGTATCCTTGCTTATGTCTTCTAGGGACTGGCCTAAGATCGTTGCTGACTGAGCCCATATGATACAGTACTTATCCGGATCGAAAAGGTCTGACGTGACACCTGCTTTACCGAATGTCTCGATGGAATACCTTCTCTGCAGATCGTTAGTAACTGTCATGAACTCGTCGATATTCTTGGCATTCATGATGCGATCGATATCAGTTTCAAGGATAGCGGCACAGTTCTTCTTTACTTCATCATCTTCTTCATAAGCTACATATGAGTAATAAACTTTACGAAGGATATCCTCGCAGGATCCTTCAGGATATTTCTCGTTACTGGTAACTACTTCCTTGAGTTTTTCGGCGATAGCGTCAGCCGTGCTCGTATCATAGAACGCGCCTGCGCCTTTCATGCCCGGTTCGATATTAAGCGACTTCAAGGTATCAAGGTTCACGTAACCATAGTAGTCATCTTGAGCCCTGATATCTTCGATGTCACTTCTCGAAAAATCTGACTTCTTTTCTGTTTCTTCCGTGCTGTCAGTGGTGTTTCCGGAACAGCCGGACAAAACAACAGCGGCACAAAGTATTGCCGCTGCGGCTTTCTTCAATCTCATAAACTTCTCCTTTTGTTTTCGTTTTCGATGCATATACACTATGCACCACCACGTTTAAATGTCTACAAAGAAAAGTTTAAGATTTGATAAAGTTCTTGATTATTCGACGATTGTCTTTATATGGAGCTCATCAAGTTGCTTGTCCGTTACATATCCAGGAGCGTCCATCATGATGTCCTGGGCATTCTTGTTCATAGGGAACGGAATGATCTCTCTGATGGAATCCTCGCCTGCAAGGAGCATTACCATACGGTCTACGCCAGGAGCGATACCTGCATGCGGCGGAGCACCATAACAGAATGCGTTATACATAGCAGGGAACTTGGACTTAACGTCCTCCTCACCAAGTCTAACCATCTCGAATGCCTTGATCATGATCTCAGGATCGTGGTTTCTTACAGCACCGCTTGAAAGCTCGACACCGTTACAAACGAGGTCGTACTGATCAGCTGTAATATCGAGCGGATCGATCTCGCCTTTTTCAGCCTTAAGAAGTGTCTCAAGACCGCCTGATGGCATGGAGAATGGGTTATGGCAGAACTCGAGTTCGCCTGATTCCTCACCGATCTCGTACATAGGGAAATCAACGATCCAGCAGAATGTATACTGCTCTTTATCCATGTGACCAGGAACAGTAGCGCCGAATGTCTTAACGATAACGCCGGCTGTCTTCTGAGCCAGAAGAAGCTTACCTGCAGAAAGTACAACGAGGTCATTTGGCTTAATGCCAAGTGCATTTACAACTGCATCCTTGATAGGTGTAACGAACTTGGAGATACCACCTACGATCTCTCCGTTCTCGTCCATCCTGAACCAGAATGACTTGTTGCCTGACTGAACTTCGATATCTGCGATGTTCTTGTCGATGAACTTACGGCTCTCCTTGAAGTCGGAGATAACGACTGCCTTGATCCTGGCGCCTTCCTCGTCGAAAGGTCCGAATCCGCATCCCTTAAGTGCATCTGTTGCATCCTGCACTGTGAGGTCAATACGAAGGTCAGGCTTATCTGTTCCGTATTTTTCCATTGCTTCAAGGTATGGGATCCTCATGAAAGGAGCACCTGAAGCTCTGTTGTATTTACCGTACTTCTCGAAAACAGGAGGGAGGACGTCTTCGATAACAGCGAATACGTCATCCTGTGTAGCGAATGCCATCTCCATATCGAGCTGATAGAATTCTCCAGGTGATCTGTCTCCTCTTGCATCCTCATCTCTGAAGCAAGGAGCGATCTGGAAATATCTGTCGAATCCTGAAGTCATGAGGAGCTGCTTGAACTGCTGAGGTGCCTGAGGAAGTGCGTAGAACTTGCCAGGGTGTTTTCTAGCAGGAACAAGATAGTCTCTTGCGCCTTCAGGTGATGATGCTGTAAGGATAGGAGTTGTGATCTCCAAGAAGCCGTGCTCTGTCATGGAGCTTCTGAGAGCTGCTACGACATTACAGCGGAGGATGATGTTGTTCTTGACTTCAGGGTTACGAAGGTCAAGGTAACGATACTTAAGACGAGCGTTCTCGTCTGCTTCTCTTGAATGATTGATCTCGAATGGAAGCTCGTTATAACGGCAGCGGCCGAGTACCTTTACTGATGAAGGAAGGACCTCGATATCGCCTGTAGGCTGGTTAGGATTCTTGGAGCTTCTCTCGCGAACAACGCCTTCTACCTGGATCGTAGATTCCTTGTTGATGGACTTAAGGAGCTTGACCTGCTCTTCATTCTCGAGGACGATCTGTGTCGTACCATAGAAATCTCTTAATACTACGAAGCCGAGTGTGCTTCCTACTTCTCTCATATTTTCAAGCCAACCGACGAGAGTTACATTTGCTCCTGCGTCGGAAAGTCTTAATTCACCGCAGTTGTGGGTACGTGACTGGATCATTGATGTTCCCCCTGATATCTTTAGAAATTCAACGTATAATTTACCCCTTATTAATATTAAAATCAACAAACGCTAAATGGAATCTGATATAATAACGCTATCTTTAATCTTGACTGTAGGGGGCGCAGTATGGATTTTCAGGCTTTTGTTGATAACATCGACGTTATGACATGTGTTATCTCCGTCGAGATGAAGGAAGACGGCAACTACGGTGACATCAGGATCGTTACCGGTAATAAAGCTTATATCGATTCTATTGAGACTCCGTGGGAAGGTCCTGCGTTGCAGGTCTCGAAGTTCATACCGAACAGCCTCTACCAGACTTATTTTCCGAAGGATCTCAATTTCGAGACAGTATGTTATACTGCTGCCGTTCTTAAAAGGCCTGTTCACACATATGTGCATCCTGAACGTTACGATTTCTGGTTTAACCTTTTTATGCTCCCTTTGATCAATGAAGGCAATATGTATTATTGCACTTACACTCAGCAGGTTACCCGCGAGGCTGATTCCGAACAGATGGCAGATGTTCTCTCTGCAGGAAGGGCTAAGAAAGTCCTTAATACATGTATCAAGCTTCACGGTGCGATGGATTTTGCCGAGACTATGGAAGCTGTTCTTAAAGATATCAGCAGCATCTGTCTTACTGAATCATGTTCACTTATCCTCGTCAATCAGAAAGAGAGAACATGTAAGATCCTGGCACAGGATAAGAGAAGAGAGACGCTTGCAGATGATCCTGGTTTCTACGAGATAGTTGAATCATGGCCGAAGACTTTGGACGGAACGAATTGTCTCCTTATCAAGAATGATGTGGAGATGAACTATATCAAGGAGAAGAATCCTAATTGGTATACCTCACTTGAGAAATATAACGTTAAAAGTATCGTTCTTTTCCCGCTTAAGGGACCTGAGGGTCTTATCGGTTATATCTGGGCAACTAATTTCAATACTGAAGATGCTGAGAACATTAAGGAGACTCTTGAGCTTACAACTTACTTCCTTGCATCAGCAGTATCCAATCATATCCTCATGAACAGACTTAGAGTTATGGGTTCAGTCGATATCCTTACAGGTGTCCTTAACAGAAACGAGATGAACAACAGGATCGACAGGTTAAACAATGGTGAAGACCATATGAGAAATGTCGGTGTTGTTTTCGCTGATCTGAATGGTCTTAAGAGAGTCAATGATAAAGAAGGACATTTCTCCGGTGACGAAGTTCTTAAGGATGCCGCAAAGGCTCTGCAGAACGTCTTTAAGGGAGTGGATATCTTCAGGGCAGGCGGCGATGAATTCATGTTCCTCGTGCCTGATGCGAACGAAGATGATCTTAAGAAGAAAGTCGACATCATAAGGGGTCATGAATTCGGCTATAAAGATGTCGGATTCGCAGTCGGAACCTGTTTCATCGAAGATTCAAAGGACATCCTTAATGCACTCCATGTCGCAGACGAACTGATGTACAAGGATAAGGATGAATTCTATAAGAAGCATCCGAGATTAAAGCGATAAGTTTTACGAAGTTACATCTCCTGACAAACGCGCATCATTGAGTGATCTTCCGAGCTGACCCGCGATGAATTCGCCGCGGTCGTATATTGACTTGTCGATTTCACTTATCAACAATCCGAAGATGAATGATTCATAGAAAACAGGGAAGAGCAAGAATGAATTCTTCTTAGCTGAAAGCTCGTCTCTGGCGAACATCTTGCTGACAGGTGTGGTCCTTCGCTCTTCCGGTATCAGATGGAATGTTCCGTTTTTCGTAAGACATATGAGATCTATCGTAGTAGGGAACGTAGAAGGATCAGGAGGATTAGTGAATGAGAAATCAACAGGTTTGTCATACATATAGAAAGCCGCATTATGAAGTCCGAGCTTATCAAAATTTCGGATGATCCTGTTGATAAGATCTCCCTTGAATCTCGCGTTCGTTGCACCGTCTATCTGGAACTTAAGAAGCAATGCGAGATTGAGCTGATTTATCGAATTCTCTTCATCTCTCTTAGCAGATACTGCTCTTAACGCGGAGTCCTTGATGTGCGTGAAAAGCCTGTTATTCATATAGCTTGCAGCAGCAGATTTCTGCATGATATTGAGTCTTCTCTGAAGTCTGTTGATGGTGTTGATGAGCTTTGATGTATCAGTATAATCAATAGCTCCGTTTTCGAAAAAGATATCGATCAGTCTTTCGACTTCCTGGAACTCTTCAAGACTCATGTACTTCATTCTCATAGCACGGAGCATCCTGAAAGCGAACTCATAAAAGAGTCGTTTAAGATCAACATCTTTCGGATCGATAAGTTCGTTCTTGTATCTGTAGAAACAGTCATCGAAAAGCTTATAGAGGAACGCATCATCAGCATGGAACAGATGAAGCGGAGCATAATCATTCTTGGAGCAATCGAAAGACTCTCTTCCGTAGACTTTTACAGGAAGAAGTTCGGAATGGACTTCTTCACCATTAAATATCTTCAAAAGAAGCTCGACTGCTTTTCGACCCAAAGTAACGTTATCTGCACCGATAGAAGCAAGAGACGGCTTCATGTTTCCTGCTTGTACCGTGTTATCAAATCCGAATACCATGATATCTTTGCCAGGTACGAGAGATCTCTGACTCATAGCTTCGTAAAGACCTATCGCAACAGCATCATTGACGCAGAATATCGCCTGCACATCCGGATTATTATCAAGGAGACGAGATGCCTGCTCGACACAGTTAGGATCCATTCCCGTAGGAATATACCACTCATCTTTAAACTCGATGAAGTGCTCCTTGAGGCAATCGATATAGATCTTTTTTCTCTTCATGGCATCGCCGTTATCATCTCGTCCGCCGAGCATACAGATCTTGTTGAAACCGTTAACGTTTACGAGGTAATCGATAGCTTCTCTGATACCGGTTGAATTGTCATAGTTTACCGTCAGATATCCTTCAACTTCACCTGCAATGATGATCTTAGGGATGTTTTCGAAATCTGCGTTATATTTCTTGAAGAAGAAACCCTGCTCAGAAGGATCGATACTTCCGAGCGATATGATGAGTCCGTCGATATCGCATATATCGCCGAGTTTATATACAGAATTGTAGGTCTTCTTATAAGAATAGTCGAACGCCTCGTAAGCCCTCTCGTCGACATATTTACCGGCGATAACGACAAGACGGTAATCCCTTGTATTAGGGAGCGCGTTCATTGTACTGTGGATGACTTCCTTCGCAAAATCCGAGAAGATGTCATCAACGATAAGACCTATTGTTGTGTGTTTATTCTTGGGCTTCATCGTCTTTTGCCTCCAGCTCAGGTGAAGGGATCGAGAAGAGATATCCCTGTGAGAATTCGATCGAGTATCTTAAGATAAGATCCTGGATATCCTGATTTTCAACGAATTCTGCAATGATCTTAACGTTTCTGAAACTGATATTCTTCCAGTCGGAAATGAGAGCGATCAGATTCTCAGCTTCCTTGGTCTCGCAGCTCTTTCTTACGATAGAACCGTCGATCTTAAGGAAGTCGGAGTGGATGCTCGCGACATGCTGGAGGTTAGAATAACCGCTGCCGAAATCGTCGATGGAAATGAGACCGCCGAGTTCGTGGATCTTATCGACGAATGAGACGAGAAGATTGTAATCGTTGATATCTTCGTTCTCCAAGATCTCGAAGATGAAGTTGCCCGGATGTTCTACGGTCCTTAAGAAGTCGTAGATATATTCGACGATATCGTGGTTTCTGATATCTCTTAATCCGAGGTTGATACTTACGCTCTTTTCAGACGAATCCTTAAAGTTATTGAGCACTTTCTTTATCATGTTGAAAGAAAGTGAATCGTAAAGAAGTCCGAACGATCTTGCGATATCAAGGAATGCATATGGCGTATAGATCTTGCCGTCTTCACCCTCAATACGCATGAGAGCTTCGTAGTGATGAATGCTCTTTGTCCTGTTGTCGTAGATGCCCTGATAATAAGGGAGGATCTTGTCATGTGAGATAGCGTAGTTGATGACATTTACCATCTTATAACGATCTCTGATCTTATCCTCATCAAGCTTCTCAGTTTCAGCATCACGAACATAGAACTGCACGTTCTTTTGCGCCATCTCGATCCTTGCTGAAGAGTATGCATATGTCCAGTTCTCAACGGTACATCCGTCAAGGATACAGAACTCAGGAACAAGTGCGATATTATCTCCTTTCGATTCGAAAAGATCCCTCTGGAGCTGTTCCATATCGTTAACGAAATTATCGAGCGATACAAGATGAGATGCGCCCGCGATCGCTACATGCCATCCTTCGATCAGATAGATCCTGTACTTCTTTCTTTTCGCGAAAGAGAGGCATTTACTTATATAGTTTCTGTAAGTCTGATTTATCTCGCTGTCTTCGAAAACGGCCTTCATGCTGTTGACGTCAGATACGTTGATCATACAGATACGGTTATAACCGTGGATCTTGATGTCCATATTGAGTGCAGCCATATTAGGTACATCTTCACCGTCGTTATAGAGGATCTTGTACTCGAGGTCCTTGATGAACGGCTTAAGATTCTCAGCTTCCGTAGCATACTTCGAATCTTCGAATCTGTTCTCGACATACATGATGTACTTCAGAAGTTCAGAGTTATCGGATACAAGTGCATCAGTCTGCTGGAAAGCATATGGATTTAATTCCTGCATAGCGATCGTCTCGCCGAGAGCGGTGAGACAGAAAGTACATGATACGAGATGATTCTTTCCGCCGGAATAAACGAACTGACCTTCGGTAAGACAACCGCACATATTGGAGTTCTCATATGCTGAGACTTCCCACATCGCACAATTCGTATAGATCATCGTTCTTGATATACAGGAATAACCAAAGAGCACTTCAGCCTTTGGGAAACCCTCTATCCTCTGGAAAAGAGACCTGCCGTCTGCGACGATCTTACGATCATAGATGAAAGCTCTTTGCAGGAGGCTTCCAGGCTTAACGTTATGGTTGGTGTACAGAAGTTCGCGCTTTTTTTCAAGGTCGATTGAACGATCAGAAGAAACAGGCTTAATATAGTTCGCCTGGTCTTTTGACAGAACTTCGGATATGCTCGTGTTATCAACATACTTAACATTGAACGGAAGATCAGGAGTATCCTTGTAGACATAAGGGAAGAGCTTAGCTACTTCCGGTCTGAAGACGATATAATCACCGATACTCGAATGATATTCCTTGGCTGCATCCTTACCATCGATCTCAAGGATGATCGGACCGCATGAATCAGTTATCTCGATAGGATCACCGATAGGTTCGATACCTGAGGAGTATGAAGATACGCACTCAACATCTTCACCTGAGAATGAAGCTACGAGGATCGACTTGTCGCTCCATCCATTCTCGTTAAATACGAAACCGGAATTGAAGAATTTCTTCACGCTGACTTCTGCGGAATTCGCAAGACCACCTGTCATAGGGATCTTAGGAAACAGCTTGTTGCATTCATCCAGGAACTCGCGTGTATCACCATAAAACGCAGTCGTAAATGTCAAAAGGAGCTTGGTATTCCTCTTAACAACTTTTTTCTTGAGCGATAAAGCGAGAGCTTCAGGAGACAGAGGTTCGTCTGTCTTCGGATCCGTAATAGGGATCATGGCTGTGCGGACATTACCTTTCTCAAATTGAGAAACAGATATCAGACATTGATTCTGAATTATCTTACCCGAATTGATTATTGCTGAAGCCGTGGTACCGAAGATGTGTGCGTTCGGAACCTGAGATTTAATAAAACGCGCAAGATTGACAGCATCATCGCCCCTGTGGACGGATGAGTGTATCCTGATCAATATGTCGCCTCTTTTTGAGTCTAGCATCAGCTGAGAAAAAGTTTCAGCTAATCTTGCCTTTGACATATATTGAAAATTCCAAGTGAACATTTGTCCCTCTTTTCTTCTGCGAAAGCCAGCGGATTATCTTCCTGCTTTTTTAGTCTTCTTCTCTACGTACATTATCTTGTCTGCTTTGTTCATTGCCTCCATGAGAGAGTTCCAGTCAGCTACCTCACATGTACCGATGCTGGCACTAAGCCCGTAGCCGTCATCGATGTGCTGGTTTGCCTCCTTGATGTTGCCTCTGATGGTCCTGATGAACTGACCTATTCTTCCCGGGTTATCGAGGATGAGAACTGCTTCGAACTCATCACCACCCATTCTTGCTACAAATTCGTTTTCATTCAGCGATTTTTCGATACATTCCGCGATGCACTTGATGGCATTGTCACCTGCGGCATGACCGTAGTTATCGTTTATCATCTTAAGACCGTCCATATCGATACTTGCTACGGCGATCCTGTATTGATCTGATGTTCCGTCCTTGAAAAGAGCGCTTATCTTTTTCTCGAAACCACGTCTGTTATAAAGACCTGTAAGTGCATCCCTGATATAAAGATCCAGGATATCGTTAGCTTCGACCAACTTCTTATAAAGATTAAGTCTGTTCAAGGTCTGAGCGAAGATGAGAAGCGCATACTCGAGTTTCTCATCGAAAAAGTCCTTTACTGTCGGATTGAATATCAATACCGTATATCCGTAAACCTCGTTCTTGAAGTAGATAGGGAGGAAGATGCGGATGCCGTCCTTTTTCGCATCGAACTGTTCAGGAAGGAGGTCCTCCTGACTATACTCGATATCGGAAACACCGATGAAGTCCTTGTCGAAGTAACCCATGATGTTGCGGGAGTTCTCATCGAAAGAGCAAAGGTAGCACTGATCGAAAAGTTTAAGATCTTTTATGTAGTTGAGTTCCATCGTTACGCAGTCTTCTGTTGTCATTACGTCTTCGAATGCGGAAGAAAGCTGTACGAAGGAGATCGTGATGTCGTTATACATCTTCTGGATGAAATCGAGATGCTGATAAGCTTCTGCGATATCTCTCTCTGTCGTTCCTCCGGAACTCTCTCTTACGATGAGCCTGCCTGGAACCGTGATATAGAAGTCTACGCTCTCGCCGGCGTTGATCTTCTCCAATGTCTCTACAGCGGCACATACAAGAACGTCTTCAGGGATCTCTGAAGTTGTGAGAGAAGGAATGTGAGTGAACGAAGGATCCAGATTATCGATTCCTGTGATAAGAGTATCCTGCGGGATCTTGAATCCTCTGTCGGCGAGCTCGTCCATCAGAGCCAATGCCATATAGTCGTTCGAACAGATGATAGCCTTAGGGATGGAACCGTCTTCTCTTGTGAAGAAATCAGCTGTCTGAGGTCCCTGGTCTGTCCAGTAGTTTCCGTGGAAGATTCGATCTTCACGGACCTCATATCCTGCTTCGTGCATAGCATCTTCGAAGCCTGCTCTTCTCTCCCATGTATCAACAAGATCGTCACGTCCCATTACAAAACCGATATCGTCACATCCGCATGCGGCGATAGCGTGCTGAGCAACGTCATGCATGATCTGTCTGTTGTTTGGAACAATGTTATAAAAGCCCTCCTCATCGCATCTTATGCTGACTATCGGAGGAAGATTGTTAGCTGATACGAGTGTATCCAAAAGCACATTATCAAGACCTGCATGATGGAGCGTATCGGTGCAAAGGATGATGCCCGCATAGCTGTTAAGATCAGGGATCTTCAGGATACTCTTAAGTCCCTCTGCGTGGAGAGGATTCTCGTTAGGAACGGTGCAATTTCCGAATATATCAATGAGATGGCCGTTGGAGCGTGCGTATTTCTGCAGGCTTTTAATGATCTCAGCTGAATAGTCGCGATACATGTCACCGATAAAAGCACAAATCTTCATATATTCCACCTCGCTTATAAAAAGAATTATAAACCCCTCAGCACTAAATTCCTACTTGATTTATTTAATTATTCAATTTTTGTTTACATTTGCGCTTACATGTTAGAATATGAGCATGAAATTGTTTTTGATCGGAGGCAATCTATGTATTTTACCGACGGCGCCTGGCTGACCAGAAAAGGCTTTAATATCCACACTGCTAAAGAAGTGCGTTTCATTACTGAAGAGGAAAGGAAATTGACATTGGTCGTTCCGTCTTTTCACGTAGCAAATAAAGGATGCACTCTTGGCGGTATCTACCTTACGATGGAGATCACCAGTCCCGCTGATAATGTTTTCAGGATAAGGACATATCACTTTAAGGGAAGCAAGTCTTTGGAGCCTTCCTACTTCGTCTTAAACGATGATCCTAAGCCTTTGGACATCTCGAAAAGCGACTCGTCGATAACAGTTAGAAGCGGCGATTCTGTCCTTACGATCGACCTCCAAAACTACGGTTATACGATCGAGAGAAACGGCAAGGTAGTAACGTCTTCGACAGGCGGAACTCTCGCATATATCGAAGGAACTGACAGCAATTACATGAGAGAACAGATCGACCTTAAAGTAGGCGAACATGTCTATGGTCTTGGCGAGCGATTCGGTGCATTCATCAAGAACGGTCAGACTGTTGAGATCACTAACAAAGACGGTGGAACTTTCTCTTCTCAGGCATACAAGAACATACCGTTCTGCATCACTGACAAGAACGTCGGAATATTCGTTAATCACAGCGAAGAAGTGTCTTTTGAAGTAGCCAGTGAGAACGTAAGCAAGATCCAGTTCTCCGTTGAAGGTGAGTGCCTCGATTACTATGTTTTTGCAGGAAACTGCATGAAGGATGTTCTTTCGTTGTATACAGATCTTACGGGCAAGGCACCGAAACTTCCGGAGTGGTCCTACGGTCTCTGGCTCTCGACATCATTCACGACTGATTACGATGAGAAGACAGTCATGTCATTTATCGATGGAATGCTCGATCGCGGTATCGATCTTAAGGTATTTCACTTCGACTGTTTCTGGATGCGTGACAGCCACTGGTGTAACTTCATCTGGGACGATAAAGTGTTCCCTGATCCGAAGGGGCTTATCGATAAGATCCACGCTAAAGGTCTTAAGGTCTGTGTGTGGATAAATCCGTATATCGCGCAGGCATCAGAGCTTTTCGACGAGGGAGACAAGGAAGGATATTTCATCAAGAATCCTGACGGCAGTTCATATCAGACTGACCTCTGGCAGGCAGGTATGGCGATTGTCGACTTCACAAATCCTGCGGCTGTTTCGTGGTATCAGAGTAAGCTTAAGGCTCTTCTTGATGTGGGAGTTGATTGCTTTAAGACAGACTTCGGCGAGAGGATCCCGACAGACGCGATCTACTTTAACGGCAACGATCCGAAGAGGATGCATAACTTCTACACATATCTTTACAATGAGGCTGTGTTCGAACTTCTCAAGAAAGAGAAGGGCGAAGGAGAGGCTGTGTTGTTCGCCAGATCCGCGACAGCAGGCGGTCAGAAATTCCCTGTTCATTGGGGCGGCGACTGCAGATCCGATTACCCGTCCATGGAGCAGACGATAAGAGGCGGACTCTCACTCATGCTCTCCGGATTCTCGTTCTGGAGTCACGATATCTGAGGCTTTGAAGATAAGTCTACTAACGACGTTTACAAAAGGTGGGCAGCGTTCGGACTTCTCTCGTCTCACAGCAGGCTTCACGGCAGCACATCATACCGCGTGCCGTGGAACTATGACGAGGAGGCTGTCGATGTCGTAAGGTTCTATACAGAGCTTAAGAAAAAGCTCCTTCCTGACATCCTTTCCGCATCGTCTGAAGGTCTTTCTGTCATGCGTCCGATGGTATTGGAATTCCAGGATGATCCTGCTTGTGCTTATCTCGACCGTCAGTACATGATCGGTTCGAACATTCTCGTGGCACCTGTTTTCTCGCCTGACGGAGAGGTTACTTTTTACCTTCCTGAAGGTCACTGGAGATCACTTACGACTGATGAGGACATTAGTCTGGAGAAGGGTATCTATATCACTCGAAAATGCGGATATCTGGAGATGCCTGTCTATCGTAAGATCTAAGTGCTGTATTCACGCTTATCCACTAAAAGACAATAAAGACACAGTTTGAAAAATTTTTAAAAACATTGCAATTATTCAAAGAAATTTAATCGTCCGTACTATATAATGATAATATGCTTTGACGTTGGATCGGAGGAGATCATGACGAAGGATGACAGTGTTTTTAAGAAAATAGCTGAAGCTTTGCTGGTTGATTATTCCAGTGTGTACTATGTTAACGCGGTCACAAACGAATACTACTGGTATTCGGTTAATCCGGAGTTCCATTCGTTAAGCATTGAACAGGGCGGCGAGGACTTTTTCGAGAGCCTTAAGAGAGACTGCGTAAAGGTCATTTATGAAGAAGATCAGCATATCTTCCTCGCTGATATCCAGAAAGAGAATCTCCTGAATGCCATGAAGAAGGGCAGCATGCATAATATCGAATACCGACTGATGATAAACGGTAAGCCGGTATGGCATTCCCTTAGACTTATCAGAAGTGTTGATGATAACTCTGATTATTTCATCTTTGGTGTTATCAACATCGAAGAAGAATATCAAAGAAGGCAGAAGGAGAAAGAGACAGAGAGGCAGAAGGAAGTCTATAACCAGATCACGGCGAGCCTTGCTGGTCAATATGATACGTTATACTACATCGATCTTGATACTAATACGTATGTCGAGATTTCTTCTACCGACGAATATAAGAAGCTTAATGTTCCTGCAACGGGAAGTGACTTCTTCGCAGAGAGCAGAAGGAGCATAAGGAAATTTGTACATCCTGAAGATCAGGAAAAGATCATTCCGTATCATTACAAGGATGCGATGTTGGACAATCTGAAGCACAGGAATTCGTTCTCTGTCGAATATCGCCTTGTTGTAAATGAACAGGTTAAGCACATCAGACATACCGAGATCATGTCAAAGGACAAGCAGCATATCATCGTTTGTGTCGAAGATATAAATGAAGAGGTCAAGGCAAGACTCGAACTTAAGGAGTCGATGCAGAAGAGTGAGATCTTTATGCATATAGCGGAGAGCCTGGCATCACAATTTGACCTGATCTACTATGTCAACGTAGAAACGGAATTCTATCAGGAATTCGCTACTCATAAGCTTTATGGCGAGTTAGAGGTGCAGGAGGAAGGCGAGAATTTCTTCGATGTTGCGGAACAGAACGCTGACAAGATCATTCATCCTGAAGACAGAGAGAGGATTAAGCTCTTCCTTGATAAGGATAGTCTCATATCAGGTCTTGGCGAATCCAAACAGCTTGTTGAAGAATACAGGATGGTCGTCGGTAACGGAGAGCCGCAATATACCAGGATGACTGTAAGCTGGTCATCTGATAAGACGCATTTCATCGTGTGCATCGAGAACCGTGAAGAAGATATAAAGAGGCAGAAAGAACATCTCTACGCAATTACGATGGCTAATGAGACGGCGCGTCGTGACATTCTTACGGGAACGAAGAACAAGATGGCTTTCCAGGAATATGAGAAAGAACTTCAGAAAGATATCGAGTCTAAGACGATTACGCAGTTCGGTATACTCATATGTGACCTTAACGACCTTAAGCTCATCAACGAGACTCAGGGTCATAAAGCCGGAGATGAATATATAAAGTCAGCATGTAAGCTGATCTGCAGGATCTTCGCTCACAGCCCTGTATTCAGGATCGGCGGTGACGAATTCGCGATCGTTATCAGGGATCAGGATTATATAGAACGTAATACTCTTGTTTCTGCTTTCAGAAAACAGATCGAAGAGAATATTAGAACGGAATCAGGTCCTGTCGTAGCATTGGGTCATGCGGAATTTATATCCGAAAACGATCAAAAAGTCGACGATGTTGTTAGACGTGCAGATGCCCGTATGTACGAGGATAAGGCTCATCTTAAGGATGTTAAGCTCCTTCGTGAGAGCCGTTCGACGAAAGAAGACGGTAACCAGAAGTTAATAACTGAAGACAGACGTAAGTTGCTTGATTCACTTTTCAAATCGTATGACGTTGTATCCGACGGTACATATGTATATCTCTGTGACATGAAGTATGACTTTTCGAAATGGTCTAAAAATGCCGTGGATACTTACGGACTTCCTTCCGAGTATATGTATGGAGCAGGTGACATCTGGGAGAACAACATTCATCCTGATGATCGTGAAGCATATCACAAGGGAATCGAAGAGATATTCTCAGGAAACTCATCAGGACACGATATGCAGTATCGTGCGAGAAAGCTTGATGGCGAGTACGATGTCTGCACTTGCAGAGGTATTGTTATAAGAGATCTGTTCGGTGAACCTGACTACTTTGTCGGTACGATCCGTAATCACGGTATACAGAGTCATATCGATACTCTTACCGGCCTTCGTAATCAGTATGGATTCTTCGAAGATCTTGACAGCTGGATCAAGAGAAAGGCTATGGCGAATGTCCTTATCATCGGTATCAGCAAGTTCTCTGAGATAAATGAAGTCTATGGTTATCACTTCGGTAACAGAGTCTTGCAGCTTTACGCGAGAAAGGTATTCGACACCACGGGTAATACCGGAACATGCTATAGGATCGACGGCACCAAGTTTGCGGTCATCACGAATACGCTCTCCAAAGATGAGATCCGCGAGAGATACAATATGTTCCGTAATTATTTCAGAGAGTCATTCCAGGTCGATGACAAGAGGATCCTCCTTGAGGTCAACGGCGGTGCTCTTAAGATCGATCATTTCGAATTCGATTCGCAGACCGTATATGCGTGCCTGAACTATGCGTATGGTGAGTCAAAGACAAGGCAGCAGGGTGATCTGGTTGTTTTCGAGAATGACCTTAATGAAGATAACAGGCACAGGATCGAGAAGCTTCATGCTATACGAGCTTCGATCACGCACGGATACAGAGGCTTCTATCTTTTGTATCAGCCGGTCGTTGATGCGCAGACAGAGGAACTCATCTCTGCTGAGGCGTTGTTGCGCTGGAAGAATGACACCTATGGAATGGTTCCTCCGGATCAGTTTATTCCGCTTCTTGAGTCAGACCCGCTCTTCCCTGAACTTGGTGAGTGGATCATAAAGGAAGCAGTCAGAGCTGCGAAGAAGATCTTAAAGAAAGTTCCGTCTTTCGTTATCAATATCAATCTTTCGTATACACAGCTCGAAAAGCCTGACTTTGTCGATATGGTATTCCGTATCCTTGAGGAACTCGAATATCCGCCTGAGCATCTGTGCTTAGAAGTTACTGAGCGCTGCAGGCTGCTCGATATTAGACTTCTTCGTAACGTTACCGCCAGCCTTAAGGCGAGAGGAATTCTCGTTGCACTTGACGATTTCGGTACCGGTTTCTCTTCTGTCAGTATCGTTAAGGAGATTCCGTTCGACATCATCAAGATCGACCGCGGATTCGTTATGAGGATCGAAGAGAATGAAGTAGACAGGGAGCTTATCAGACACTTCGCCAGCATGGCATCTCTTTTCGGTGCGAAGGTATGTGTCGAGGGAATCGAGACGGCGGGAATGAGAGATATTCTCCAAAAATTCAATGTAGAAAGTTTCCAGGGTTACTATTATGCGAAGCCGCTTATGTTGGATAAATTCTTCGAGTGGGAGTCAGATGTAAGTGGGCAGCAAAAAGGCAGCAAGTAAATTCAAGAAGATATTCTTTAAGATATTCGGAAAGGCAAGATGGTTCGTTCTTGCCTTGGTAGTATCACTTTCCTTAGCGATAGCGATATCCTTGTGGTCGACGGCTCCTTCCTATCTGCAAGGAATGAATGACGTTAACGGAAACCTGGTGCATGACATCCCTTTATCCCAAGCGGATCTGTTCTCCATAAACGATAATGGAACTGCAGTAGTCAATAGCTCGGCCACCAGTTCAGGTATAGGTGCTGTCATTAATATCGATTCCGGAAAGCAAAGTTATTCAGGCTTTTCCCAAGTTGTAGTCTCAACTTTTGGTGGAGAATATTTCTATCCGGATAACCTCGTTATTACAGATGATAATGTCATCTATGGATTAAAAAGAGAAAGACTTAACGAGAGAAGTCTTATCAGCACCAAGGATACGATCGTAAGGCTGTCAGAGGATTACAAATATCTCGGTGAAGTCTGTTCTTTCGAATATGATACGTCTAAAAGACAAAGAACATCTAAGCTCAGTTTAATGCATTATTATGATGGCGCCGTGACTTTCGCTACGATCGAGAAAGAAGGAGTATATCTTTATTCCATCGACACGAAGACGCAGGCCATCACAAAGAGCGATCTGTATCCGACTGATCCTGACGGTACATACACGACAGGCGTTACTCCGATCGACGGCTCGTTTATATTCATCAGGAGCGACGGTAAGCTCTATGATGTCACCTTTAACGGTCCTTTGGATAACTGCATCTACAGATATGACATTAAAGCAGACGGTGAGAGCGAATCTCCGTTTATCAACGTCTTCGCGCGTGTTAACGGTAAACTCTATGTAACTGACACGAGGAGCATGCACGCTATCTATCTTCTCGAAAATGGTAAGCTCGAGAAAGTTTTCGATGTTGGTAACGAAGATTCAATGATCCTTTCCTTGGATTCATATCGAAAAGAAGGATCGTCAAGCGAGTCTTTGGTAGTAAATCTTGACAGCGGACTTATGGTCTATACGGACGAAGAACTTGAGCAGAAGAACCCAATAATACACTTTAGTTATTTATTCACGGTATATATCGAAGAGATCTTGGAATTGGTGACATGGATATCTCTTCTTTGTCTTTTGATCAACCTTATCATACGTAAGAAGACACTTCTTTATAAACAGCTTATATTGATAATTCCGATCTTCGTCATCCTTGCGATCGTTGTCTCGGTCAAGGTCTATATATACTCAGATAAGAACTTGAGCGAGAGACTCGATAATGAGCTTACGATCATCTGCGATCTTGGTAAATCGGAGTTCGATGATTATGATTTCTCGGATCTCATGAAGATCGATGAAGATACCGGCGCAGCATATAATGAACTGGTCTCTAAACTGAACAAACTCAGTTCTGCTCAGGATAACGATTGGAGCATGGACTACGTCTTCTCAGTTGTATATAAAGCCGATAACGGAGATATGGTCATCCTTGCAGGAGATGACAGGATCTATACTCCGATGCGTTTCAGAGAAAAAGCGAAGTTTAATGAGGTATCATCAGCTTCCGATGAACTCTTTACCGATAATGAGATCACTTCGTTCTTCAGTGACAATTATGTCCGCAGCACGATCTCCGTTCTGGGTCAGATAGATGATAAGAATGACACAGGAAGATATTATCTTAAGGTAAGTTCAGACAAAGGCGCGTTGTTTTCGCAAAGAAGCGACATCCTCTTAAAGGTCTTCCTCTATACTCTCCTTGCGATCTCTGTTCTTACGATGCTCATCGTTCTGTCGTTCCTGAATACGCAGCGTGTCATCAAGAAGGCTACTAAGACCGTTAAGGAGATCTCGAAAGGTGACTTGTCGGCGAGGATCGATTACAAGTCTAAAGACGAGCTGGGCGAGATATGCTCGCAGGTCAACGAGATGGGCCAAAGCTTAGAGAAACTTTTCGCAGAGAAAGATGAGACAGAGAAGTTCTACTACAAGTTCGTTCCTGAGAAGTTCAGGGAATTGCTCGGCAAGGAGAAGTTTACTGACCTTGCACTTGGCGACGCGAAAAGCTGTGAGCTCACGGTCCTTTTCTGCGACATAAGATCCTTCTCCATCAATTCCGAGATGATGACAGCCAAAGAGAACTTCTCGTTCGTTAACGTGATCTACGGCAAGATGGGTCCTCTGATCCGAGAGCACAAAGGCTTCATCGACAAGTACATAGGTGACGCCATCATGGCTCTTTTCGAAAATGCGGACGATGCTGTAAAGTGCGGTATCGAGCTTTATAAAGCGATCGTTCTCGATCCGAAGACTGCTGAAGAACTTAATGTGAGCGACATCAATATCGGAATAGGAATACACTCCGGTATGGCAATGGCAGGTATCGTCGGTGAGGAGGAACGACTTGCGGGAACAGTCATATCAGACACTGTAAACTTAAGCTCGAGGCTCGAGTCGCTTACCAAGCAGTATAAGACGGCGATGCTCGTCTCTAAAGACACGATAGACAGACTTAATGATCCTGATTCTCTTGACCTCAGGTATCTTGGTATCGTTCAGGTTGCAGGTGTAAATGAAGTTAAAGCGATCTATGAAGTTCTCGACTGTCTTCCTGAAGATAGCAGGACTATCCGTTCCTCTAACAGATCAGAACTTCGTGAAGCAATAAGATTGTTTTCGCTCGGCAGGAGAGATGGCGCCGTGAAGGCTCTTCAGAGCATAAAAGGTAGCGGTAAGAATGACCACGTCACAGACATGTATCTTGATTATATCCGCGACATGTCTGATGATGACAAGGGTAATGTGTTCAGGTTCGTCAGAAAGTAAATTCCTTGATAATGAAACGCTTCCAGTCTGTTTCTTGATATAAAGGATAGATGAGCTCGCAAGGAGGTTCTTATGAAGAAGATTCTATGTTTGTTTTTAACGGCGTCCATGATATTCAGTATGGCTGCCTGCAGTTCGGATAAAAAAGTGAATCGAAGGGATACTCGTGATCACAGACATGAAAAAGATGATGATGACGAAGATG
>JAGCGE010000167.1 GCA_017649745.1 Clostridiales bacterium
GAGTGGCTGGTAGAACAGAACACAGATATTCCTACTATTGAATGTGCTGCAGCGGATCTTCACTATCTTCCAGAGTATGAGGATCAGTATGGTTCCGAAACTGGCAAGTTTAGAGTAGGTCAGAAGGTACACGTTGTATCATCCGTACATGGTATAGGATCGGAATACGTTCTTCCAATGTTCAAGATCAGTATGAATCTTGACAGTGGTGTGAAGCGTATAACGATCGGAACTCCTCCTAAGAGAGAACTGACAGATATTATTGCTCCTGGAACGTCTGGTGGAAGTACCAGATCCAGCGGTAAGTCAAGTGGCTCTGGTGGGGGTGGTGGTTCAACGTATATTCCAGTTGTGGACGTTCTTACAAAAGTCCCCGGAGCAGAAGCATACAAATCTGTCGTTACCAAGAAGAAGGCTAAGATAGACCTTTCGGAACTTGGTGGAGGAGATGTAAGCGATGTTACTGTAAATGGGACGTCGGTTGTTGATCCGGAAACAAAAGTTGCAGAAGTTGTAATTCCGCCACCCCCTGCCGTTCCTGTGCAGGATGTGCAGTTGGACAATCATTCAGTTGTTGATCAATACGGAATTGCTAACTTTGATTCGGATGATTTCGGTACGAAAGTGCAGGCCAATCCACAAGGGACACCCCAGGCACATCTTTCCACTATTGGAATCGATGGAAATGTGTATGATATTCCTGGATCTGGTGGTGGAACAGTCTCAGATGTGCAGGTAGCCACATATCATGAAGGCGGGTATCAATCGGTTCTTGATGAAAATGGTGTAGCTAAACTTGGTTCGTTGGCTAAATTTATAGCTCCGAGATATGGCAGCAATTATAGTGCAGATTCGCCATTTTTGGCTATATCAGCCTACACAAACATGGCCTATGACAGTTCTACAAATCCAGAAGCAGATCTCAATGTAATAAAAGATGTAAGATATTGTAAATTAAACGATAATGACGCTTGGTTTGATATGGTCAATTATTTTCAACGAGCTGCCATTTTAGATGATGGATTAAAAATGTATCCGAAACGTCAGCAAGGTGGAGGATACAAGATGCATATGTCGTTTAAAGACGGAACATATCCTATGTTCGGCCTCCAGATTAATGATATGCTTCTTCAAAAAGAATCTTCAAATCAAAGTGCTGTTCAGCAACTTGATATCGAAGGCCATAATGGAATAGATGTCACAACTTATAACAAAAAGATAAATATCTATTATACGGCTCCTCAACGACCGGATCAGCAACTTGTATACATGGATTCAAATTTTCCAGACGATATTGAGACTGAAGAAACTACGGTAACTGAATATTCTGTAGAAGAAACAGGATCCTATTTAATAATGATGATAGGTAGAACAAAATCTACAGGTTCAATTTCTATAAACGTTGACGGTCCAAATATGGTTTCGTTTTTTAATCAAGGCGACACGTATACTTATATTTATACAAATTCTAATAGAACAGAAACACAGTATTGGGCGACAAGATTTATAGTTGCAAAATTAACAGCCGGAACAACATTAACATTTACCTGGATTCATGATCCAATTTCCGAATGGAGACATCCAACGGTTATCACATCAAATTATGATGCCATGTGTTGTAAAGCCGTTTATAAACTTAATAATTTCGATTTGACAAATGCTAGTTTACTTTATCATAATTCTGATGAATTATATAGCGGAGAAGAAGGTCCTAATAACATTGATTATTCTTATAATAGATCAGCATTGAGTGTAGAACTAAGTGTTCCTGCATATAGTAAATATGCTGATTGGGGAGGGATTGGAAACGGATGGGTTCGTATGTATAATACTTATGTTCCGTCTGGACAATCTTCACGAGTTACCATAGATCCGTTCTTTTCGAATCGCGAAGCGATTTATGCTCACGCTGACGAAAAAATAGGAGATGAAGCTATTGCTTATATTTCGTATGAAAATTCGCCTGATATAACCCAATCAAAGCGTTTTAAATGGTGGAATTCGGCTGGATCAAATGATCTTTCGCATCAATCTTTAATGGTTGTACTAACGTTTCCTTTATACAATGAGACTACTGGGTACGTTACAGATTCCCAATTAAACAATGCTGTTAACACATTAGAGTCAAATTTCCAGGATGGTGTTGATGATATTTACCAAGCTTGTATCAGCAAGGGGTCAACACCTGCTAGCTATTCCCTTGCTGATGTAATAGATGGAGTTCTTAATATTCCTCAAAACAGCGATGCGACTCCTCCCATGTACACTCTTAGAATGATATTAGACGATGGCGTAGGTAAAGCTACAACAGATGTTGATGGACGATATGGAATGTATGTTCCTTTGAGATCTGATGGCACATATAACCTTCCATTTGGTACGGATCCAGATTCATTCAAAATTCGTATAAAATTCAAATTCGATAACGTAGATGCTGGTTCTAGAACGGAAATTGGTTTATGTGGATCATATAACGGAGATTGGTTTGGCTTACCTGTTATGTATGTTTATAAAGTAGGGAGTCAGTATGTTATTTGGGGTGGTGTTGGTGCTTCTAGCAGCGCTTGGGACGCATCTGTGGAAGTTAATTACGCTATTTCATCTAGAACTTGGTATATTTACGATCTTATTTGGAATCGTGGATCATTGATGGCTAAGTTATACGACGAAGCTGGAAATCTTTTAGGTGATGACGTAACTAGTGCAAGCAATAGTTTCTACATCAATCAATCCGCATATTTCCAATTCGGTGGTATATTAAACAACAATACTGTTTTTGCATCAGATAAAGGTTTATCGATAGATACTTTGCAAACTTATGTAGACATAGATGGCGCTAGAGTGTTTGGTGCTGATATAATTGGTAATGCTAGAGGTGTATATATAGAAACAGAGTCTTACTATTATCCTACGCCTGTTGGAACAGCCGATTCGTCAATCAATGCTACAGCGACCATTACAACAACAGCTATGGAGGGTTCATAATGTTCACGAAAGCAGGAAAACAAGCTTTACAGGTTGTGGCAATACAACCTGGTGAGAATAGTGCTAACAATGCAAAACCAATGTTTCCAAACAGTCCTGTGAAGAACGCAAACGGAGTTGATAGATGGGTTTCGTGGATAAACGGAGCCCTTTACAACACGTTTAATCCGCAAACAGCATTAACTAATAGCGGTGTTCATTTTGGATCAAGTGATATTGCTCCTTCCGAAGATGACTATCATCTTAAAGAGCCCATCACTAGCGGTTTTAATTCTTCATTAGTGACTAGTGAGAGAGGTGTTGACGGTACTGGCAAACCTTATTCCGTGTTGAGTTATACGGTTACAAACAGAACTTCTAGCAACATGACTATTAAAGAAATAGGCATAATCACTTGGAATATTGTATGCTGTAATTCTAGCACTGCTACTAGTGCATCAAATGATAACATCCTTGTTGATAGAACCGTGCTTAATAGTCCTGTTGTTATTGAACCGAATCAAACAGCTACCATAAGATACAAAGTGACCTGTAGTATGACCTTTGCGTAATCAGTTTTTTTTTCAAAAATAGGAAAGGAGCGTACCTATGAATAACGTTGCATCACCGACTGTGTCTGGTCCGGTAGCCAATCTGCAGGGTTTAAACCCGCTTACATTTACCACAGAACTTCCTAAAGTGACATGTGTGGCAGATGCTAAGCAGTACCCTGCAAGAAATGGCACGGAGGATGTTTTGCTGGATCAAAATGACTCTGAAATCGCATATTTTCGGAAGATCGATATGAACGGATTCGTGCAGGTGGATCGGAGACGCTGTTTAGCGGAACCCGAACCTACCCAAGAGGAGCTCAACGACAAAAGATATTTGTCTAGAGAAGAGTTCGCGGCATTCATGGATCAGTTTAAGTCGTTCAGAGAGGAGATGAGTGAAAATGTTCGAGTTCTCACAGCAGGCACAAAGTCCGGTGACACCTACAACAGAAACACCTCAAACAAACAACGCAGCTATGATTCAAAGGGTTCAGCAAACCAGAACGCAGCTGCAGGCAATCAGACAGTCGACTAATCCGACTGCCATGATGCAAAGCATGCTTATGAGCAACCCTCAGCTTAAACAGGCGGCAGATCTTGTCAATACCACTTACCATGGTGACGGAAAAGCCGCCTTTTATGATGCTGCGAGGGCTAAAGGCATGACTGACCAGCAAATTGAGGATTTTCTCAAAGCACTACAATAAAGGAGGTTTCAAAATGGGAAGTATGTACGATGATACTCCTACAAGCAGGTTCGAAGAGGACATGCGAGCCATTATTGATGGCACTCCATGGCCTGAAAGACCGCCTAAAAGCAAGATGGAAGAACTCCTGGAGGAGCTCAACGACCTTATCAAGGCAGGTGGGGGCGGAGGTGGTGGCACTTCCACAATCGCATGGAAACCTAGTGTGGCTTCAGATGGTACCATTTCCTGGACGAGAACAGCATCTGAAACTGCTCCGGAAGAACAGAACATTAAAGGCCCTGCAGGTCAAGATGGAACAAATGGTGCAGATGGAAAAGATGGTGCGGATGGTCTTGGTATTAAACAGGTTTCAATAAATCTTGAGAACCATCTTATTATTACTTATGATGACGACACGACCGAGGATGCTGGTGCGCTTCCAGAATGGTCGTCAACACTTTCTGCTTTAACCGACACAGCTATCACTTCACCGACTAATGGTCAGGTTCTTACTTACAACTCCACAACCAGTAAGTGGGAAAATGCTGACGGAGGTGAAACAAAAGATACTGTTGGATATAGATTTGTGACAAAATCTACCAGTGGCCATGAAGCAACGATCACAGTTTCAAAGTATTTAAATGGCGTTCTCGATTCGTCAACCGATTATGGCTATGGCAGCATAGCTGATAGACCGATCATAATAGATGGCTATATTTCTTTTGTGTACAAAACGCAGCAGACTTCTTGGGAATACACGATCCTTAGGGATTCGTTGAGCGGTCATTCTGTGGGATATTCTTATTCCTGGAGTTACTTAGAAACAATTGATGCCGAAGAAGAGTTTTACATATCTGAAGATACGCTTGCCGGTCTTAATGATGTTGCCATAGTATCACCTACAGCAGCGCAGCCTCTCACATATGATTCCACAAACAATATGTGGGTCAATGGAGGCATCGTCCCTGCGGTGAATGGTGGTACTGGCAATGCTACGGGATATGTGCAGGCAGGACGCAAGGCAAATACAAACATCGGTACACAGGCTACCGCAGAGGGTACGCGAAATACGGCATCGGGCAATCAGAGCCATGCGGAGGGTGCAGATACGACCGCAAGCAATACCGCCGCTCATGCCGAAGGTAGTAACACACAGGCTACTGGATTAAACTCACACGCCGAAGGTGGAGGTGGCGTGGTTGCAAGCGGAGGTTCAAGTCACGCAGAGGGCACGTCTACCACGGCATCTGGGAATTACAGTCACGCAGAAGGGCAAGGCACAAAAGCACAAGCAATTGCTACTCATGCGCAGAATTTCAATACAACAGCGAGTGCGAACTATTCATCTGCCGCAGGATATTATACTACGGCAGGATATCAGAATCAGTTTGTGGTCGGTAAGTATAACGACAATAAGAGCACTAGTATCCTTGAGGTTGGTATCGGTACGGCAAACAATGCAAAGGCAAACGGTCTGGAGCTGGATACAAGTGGTAATCTCAAGGTTGCAGGCACCATTAGAGATGGTAATGGAAATGTTCTTAAAGATTCACCCAAAGTACATATTTTAGACACTGAGTCTACTGATGTAAGCAGCACTACATATATCCCGTTGGCAAACATAAGTACATTTCCAACCTGCGAAGTTGGGGATATTATTGTATTAAAAGTAAATGCTAATTACACATTTAATACAACTGCTGGTGGTTATTGGATGTTTAAAATTAATGATATCGGATATATGATGAGGCTGCTTTGGGCCGACGAGTCCGATTTCAATCAGGATCTGCCGAAGGGTAGTTGCGTTGTCTTTGTTTATAATCATAATATATTGTTTGATGACTTTTTAACGGTTGCATCTTTTGATGTTAAAAACTTCGATCCTTCCACAGTAGTCCAGAAATCCCAGACTGCAGGCCTTCTTAAGAATGACGGCACAGTGGACACTACCACCTACGCATCCGAAGCAGGCACAGAATCCTTGATCAACTCCACCGTGGGCTGGACGGGGAAGAATTTGCTTCCGAGTACGGCTGTTACGCAGAGTTTGAGTGGCGTGACTTTTACCGTAAATTCAGATAAAAGCGTCACGCTTACAAATAGTGCAAATGCCGCTTTCACTTATGTTGTATTTGAAGGGAGTATCGAAATTCCTGCAAATTGTGTATTTTCTGCTGGTAGAATTCCTGCAAGTAGTACACAGATTTATGTGGTAATTGATGGTACTGCTTATTATGTTCCTGCGGATGGCACTTTTGTTGAAATTCCTTCTGGAACGCTTACATATTGTAAGATATATGGTAATCAATATTTTGCACCGCAATCTGCCGTAACATACTATCCTATGGTTTATGACAAGCGCATCACCGACCCCACCTACGAACCCTACCACAAGAGCGTGGAGGAGGAGCTTTCTGCGATCCACAGCATTCCCTCCGGTGGCACAGCTGGTCAGGTTCTTGCTAAGGCCAGTGGTACTGACTACGATCTTGAGTGGGCTAACATGGCTGGTGGTGCTAAGGTTCACACCTGGGAGACGACTACTACTGATCAGTCTGACATGTGGTTAGTTCTTACTCTCACATCCACTCCTGTTCTTGCTGTAGGCGATATTTACGTGATCAAGGTTAAAGCTGACTATGTCGGTTACGATTTCCAGAGTTATGGCACGACGACATATGGTATCCGTTTCACTAATGGCGGCAGCACTGTATCCTGGACTAACTGTATCTCTGCTGGTGTAGACGGTAGTGGTAATGATGTTCCTTTCACTCCTGATATTCATGAAGGTGATGTAATTACACTGCTGTGCACTAATGCATCCACTCCTAAATTCCTCCTGCTTTCCAGCAATAAGAATAAGGAGTACTGTGAGGCCACGATCACCCTGTCTACTAGCGCCACGACCACTGCAACTTTCTACAACGCCGGCATCACTTCTGATAGTGTGCTCGAGGTAGGAGTGTCGGAGTGGGGTCTTGTGCCTGATAGCGTGTCTATGAGCTCTACTGGCATAGCAACAGCAGTATTCCCCGCTGTCGACTCAGCCCGCAGCGTAACTGTCAGGCTGTACATCAAATAAAGGAGGTACAGTCTATGGCGTTTTATATTATGAAGCCGTGGTACGCTAAAAAAGGCAAGACCTATCAAGGGATATGGGTGCCGAAGACGTGGTCGGGGCGGCTGACGAGTTTTACTGGTATTAATGTTTGGACAGATGGGACAGACATTTATTACTCAGGTAATCTTAGCTCGAATCAGTATGTTCTTGATAAATCTACTTCTACATGGTCTGCAAAAACATGGTCGGGACTGACGGGGCCTACTGGTCAATATATCTGGACGGATGGGACGGATATATATTATTCAAACAGTTCAAATCAGTACGTTCTCGACAAATCCACAAGCACATGGTCTAGCAAAACGTGGATGGGGATGGGGAATTTCACTGGTCTATATATCTGGACAGACGACACAGACATTTATTACTCAAATAACGCAACTCAGACTGTTTTAAACAAAGCTACAAGCACATGGACTACAAAAACATGGTCGGGAGTTTCATTTTTTAGAGGATTGCAGACTTGGACGGATGGAGAAAATATATATTTTTCAAATAGTACAAACCAGTATGTTTTAGACAAAGCCACATCTACATGGTCTGCAAAGACATGGACAGGTTTGACGGATTTCCATGGTCAATATGTTTGGAAAGACAGTGACTATATTTACTATTCAGATGGCGCAAGCCAGTACGTTTTAGACAAAGCTACATCAACATGGACGGCAAAAACGTGGCAGGGATTGACGGATTTTGCTGGCAATAATATTTGGAAAGACGGTGACCACATTTATTATTCAAACGGCGAAACGCATTACGAATTAACCTAAACAAAAGGAGGATAACACAATGAAGTATTACATCGTAAAGTTGCTCACAAACACCGCAGGGCAGGACGCATCATCGGTAACTGTTTTCGAGGATGATGAAACCAAGACTGCTCGCGACAAGGCGATCGTGTCTTATCATCAGACGCTTGCAATGTACCACAACGCAGATGATGTGCTGTATGCCATCGTACAGCTGGTAAATGAGATCGGAAACTGCGAGATCATGGAAAAGGTAGATCATCGTCCTGCTCCCGAACCCGAACCGGAACCTAATGAGGGTGAGTAACACTTGATAGAAGGGCCTCTTGGAAACGGGAGGCCTTTTTATATTCTACCTTGAAAACTGAATGGTACCTTGACAATTGACGAACAGTAAACCAAACAAAAAGATATTTAAAGGAGGACACTAAAATGGACGGACTTACCGCAAGTGATGCCATTGCTTTGAGAAACAATGATGGCGGTTTCATGGGTGACGGAATGGGTGCATTCTGGATATTTGCTCTGCTTCTGCTCAACAACAACGGTTGGGGCGGAAACAACAAAAACTATGTCACCGAGGGAGAACTCGCAGCTTCTCAGCAGGGCCAGACCAACAACCTCATGCTCAGCAATCTTCAGCAGCAGGTAGCTGGATCCCAGTATGCAACGGCACAGGCCATTAACGATCAGACGAATTTCCTTATGCAGCAGAATAATACGAATCTCGTTAATGCGATCCAGGGCTTCAACAACATTGGCCTCCAGATCACCAATCAGACGAATCAGCTTTCGTCCCAGTTACAGCAGATGAGCGCTCAGATGAACGATTGCTGCTGTTCTATTAAGACTCAGATGCTTCAGAACAGACTCGACGATGCAAACGCTAAGATCGTTGAGCAGCGTAATGAGATCAGCAATCTTCAGCAGACCCAGACGATCCTTAATACTCTCGGCCGTTTCGTTGCCTGGAGTGGTAACGGTTCTCAGGGCGGTACTGCAGCAGCTGCTGGTTGAATTTGAATTCGGAAATTTTCCCGGAGGGGTCTTTTCGGAGACCTCTCCCGTTTTTATATATTTGGGAGGGTAACAACGATGGCTAACAACACCGATTCAGGCTGGATTGAACAGCAGGCATACCTAGAAAAGGCATACACCGGTGAACAAGTTAGAACCGCTTTGATCGAGAATCTCATTATGCTTAAAGCATCACATGATATTCGTGTGAAAAAGCTTAAGGAGAGAGACCATTTTATAGAGGATGGTCAGGACCCGATCAATCCTGGTGATGCAGATCTAAATGAAGGAGGAGGAGAACCCAATGGCTGATATAGAAGGATATTTGGACATAATCCGAACGGCATCTTCAGGTGAATCCGTTCGAGACGCGATCATTCAGTGTATGAATGATATTAACCAGGACTCCGCGCTGGAGTTGACAAAGCTTGTCATCACAGGTAAGCTTTCGCAGGTTAACCACTCCTGGAAACCGGGAACGGGTAAGGCATACAGCATGGTATCCCTTCAGGTGTCCCCGGATGATGGAAGTGATGTACCCACTACCAATACGCTCACATACGAGGAATTCAACGTTAACAACGATACCACTGCTGGTAGGCATGCTGCTCCAGAGGGTACTGTATACAACGCTGTAAACGTGAATATTGATTTTTCGCAGTACGAGGAGGGAATTGCAGATAATATTACCATATCTGTAGATGATCTGGAAGCAGACCATACATATTCTGCTGTAAGTCAAGGCTATAATGCGATGAAGAAGATCACCCTTACTGGTGCTGCTATAGATAAAGCAATAGAGGAAAAAGGAGGTTCTATTGGACCGGACGGAGCAACATATTATCCTTGTACGTTCTATTCTGATACTGGCAAACAGAGTGTCATGCAAACTGTTAGTGTCAGAGAAGGAGATGATGCAGCCGCATATATTACCAAGGATCCCACTCCTCCGACAGGTAAAGTTCTTAACGGGTGGTCTCCTGATACTAGAAACGTTAAGAGTAAAAAGGAGTTCATTCCTAAATGGGCAGATCAGTCTGGTACTCAGGTTGGCGAAATCGCAGATAGCTGGGATGTGATATTTGAATCTGGTAGTGCAACTTACGGTGTAGGATCCTGGAAGAACGTGGATTTCGTTGGCGGTACAGTTGGTCCTCGTACTTTCTCAAGCGCAGTAAATATTCCAGGTGCACCAGCTTCCGAGCAACCTAAGTACGAGTTTCCTAAATTAACATTGATTTCAAAATCAGTACCGTTCATGCAGGTAGCTCAGGGAGAGAGAGGCACTGTGTCTACGTGGGTATCTATGGAACCGTTTTATATACTGGCCCGTGATGTTAACAATAATTCATACTACAATCCGGTTCCTTATGGTTATCAGAATGGTAACTATGGTTTCGATTATTGGGAGACAAGCTATTTTAAACGTGTGCTTAATGAGATCATATTTACACGTCTCGATAGTAGAGTCTCTGCTCACGTGGTTGATGTTACGAAAGCCACAAAAGGTGCTAAAAGTAATACGGTAACATCAGCTACCATTAATGCTGATGATAATAGCCTGAGCACGCGTACTGCCAACGCTAAGCTTTGGATTCCTTCTTATGGTGAGATTCATGGTTTCTATACTACTGAGAACAGGAATTTCAACGGAACCTATAAAGATCCGAACCTATGGATAGATGAACCTGGAAGTATTGATTACTATTCCAGATGTCCAGAGTTTGCTGCAATAATAGATCAGCATGCTTTTGCTTTGCCAGAGACAGGTTTTATGGCTTTGCGTACGCAGACTGCAGTTCTTCCTAGAAATTCAAGTTGGAGAATAGCTCTGACAACCGCTATAATTAGACACGAAGTTGAAAATGAGCATTATTATGGTGGCGGTCCAGATGACATACAGTTATTTCAAGCAGGTAGCTCGGTGGTTTACATCGGCTTCTGCCTGAATGCTTAAGGAGGTATGATGATGGACTTAGAGTATTTAAAAGATCATATTTGCGAGGAGATCGACGGAGCCAAGGACTACGCTATTAAAGCAATCGAACTGAAACCCATGGCTGCTAATTGGGCAAAGATATTAATCGATATGGCAAACATGGAGCTCAGTCACGCTACCAGCCTCTATAAGATGTTTGTTGAGTATTACCAGAAGATCGCGGGGAGTTTCAATGAGACTCCCCAATATGTCGAAGAGATGCACAAGGAAGTAGTCAAGTGCTATTCCCATGGATCCACCGAAGCCAAATTACTCATAGAAATGTACAGTAAATAGGAAAGGAGGATGGAGAAATGGAAACCTGGCTTACTATGGTTGTGACCATTGTCTGTGCGATATTTTCGTCAACGGGTATTTGGGCGTTGATTCAAAGACGCGCAGAGAAGAAAGACGCTAAGACTCAAATGATATTAGGTCTAGGTCACGACCGCATCATTCATTTATGTAAGTTCTATATCGAGCAGGGCTGGATCAGCGCTGACGACTATGAGAACTTGCATGAATACCTTTACAGACCTTATGAAGCTATGGGAGGAAATGGGACTGCAAAACGTCTTATGGACGAAGTAACAAAACTCCCGATGAAGAACCGCTCAGACACTGTTCCTAGGAAAGAGAATTTCGAGGAGATTGTTCATGTCTAAAAAGAAAAAATTGCACGGACTAGATATTTATGTCATCTTTTCTATTGCTGCGTTGGTTATTTACACTATTGTGTCTCAGTTTATAGCGGTTAGGACCGGTATGACGTTAGACACACTAACAACTTGTTTCTTTGGCTTCTTCGGTGGAGAGATAGTAACTTGCGCATTAATAAAGATATTTAAGCTTAAGGAGAACAAGAAGGAGGGACCTGTAGGATGAATGAAGTAACTTTTCTAATTCTTAAGATAATTGTGTCAGTATCTATAGCACTTATTACGACTTTTCTGATCCCTTTCATAAGAAGTCAGACGAAGACGAAGCAGCAGGAGGAGCTCCTGAAGATTGTTCAGGTAGCAGTCCAGGCAGCAGAACAGACTCTGACTGGTGGAGAAGTTAAGAAGGAAGATGTTCTTAGGTTTATGACGGACTGGCTCGCTAAGAGAGGAATTCATATTAGTGACGAGCAGCTTGACAAGTTGATCGAGTCTGCGGTCTTCGCTATGAACGCCTCCCTCAAACCTGTCGAGGTTGACAGCAGCGATAAAGAGCAGTAAAGTGTACATAGTTCGTACATTATTCCTACATTTTGGAGCGCTGAAAGTCTGCTAGAGATTGATATTCTTGCATTCCTTGAAAAGCTCACAAATTAGACATATTTTCTTCACTTACCCTACAATCAAGTAGGTATCGCATATTTTCAGGCGCTTTAGAGTTAATTAAAGGTGTAGGAGTGTAGGAGATAGCAGTTTACTCCTACACTATTCCTACACTTTAATCTTCTCCAATTCACTACGGAGCCATTCAGGATCGCGATCGGTGTAGACGTCTTCTGTCAGATCCTTTATCACATGCCCAACAAGATATTTGATAGCGTACTCATCTACGCCGTAGTATTTAGCCATGCTAACAAACTGCTTACGGCAATCGTGGGGTGTATGCTTAGGATCTAACTCCAGACGCTTGATATTTGCGTCGAAGCTCCGTTTGTAATTATTGTAGTTGGGGACTTGTACCTGACCCGCACGTTCAAAACAGAAAAGATATTCACTTCCAAGCTCTTTAGCTTTTGCATACCGCGCTTTGACAAAGTCAAAAATCGCAGGATGGATGGGAACAGTCCGGTTCTTACCAGCATCTGTCTTGCAACCTCCGGTGAAGGTCCTATTCTCAAGATCCACGTCGGATATTTTCAGATCACACAACTCAGCTGGCCTCCAACCCGAATAGCATTCGATCAGGATCATGTCAACACGATCCACAGAGGAATATTCCCAAAGTGTACCAATCTCGGCATCCGTAAATGTAGCGTGACTCCTCTTCACAGTACTTATCGCTTTGGATATTTCCTTGTCCAGTTTGAACGATCTGGCTATATTTTTGTCGACTATTTCATACTCCACAGCATAATCGAGCATTTTGGAAAGTAGCGTTTTAATATACAGCTGTCTACGATCACCAGCATGGATCTCTTTTCCTCTAAACTCCACAGTGGCCTCTTTCATGCAAGCTTTTATGTGATGTATTCGGAGTTCTATGACTGGAAGATCATACACCTCCTTACAGAAATTCCAGGCAGCTTCATATTGGATGATCGTTCCATGTGCTACGGTCTTGTAGAATGACTCGGACCACCTTTCATATAGCTCTTTAAGAGTGATGTTTTCGTCAAGTCGGTATGGGCTTCGATTAAAAGCAACAAGAGCTGCATAGGCGTCATTGTACGTCTTAAAATAGCTTTCCGGTTTTAACGGTTTACATATTGGTCTGCCGGTATCTGTCTTGCCGATACAGACCATTGCACGAAACGGCTTTCTTAAGTTACGGCCTTTGATCTCGGATATTTGTCCGAAGCCGTTAGGAAGTCGTCTCTTTTTGGACGTGCGTTGGCGCGCAGGGATATTCTGCTTAAAAGGATAGCCACAGTGGGGACAGCTGTATGCCTTGTCACTCACTTGTAATGCGCATTCAGGACAGTTCATCAACATATCGTTACCCTCCATTAAGACAGGTCAATGTTATACCAGAGTGTAGGAGTTGTCAAGATTCCTACACTCTGAATTGGCCTAACCTTTCATTATCTAACAGTTCTAGAACAAATAGTAGTCTTGTAATAAAAATGTTTTAGGCTAGCATAGATATTTGAAAGGAGGTACTAAGAATGGAGTTCACTAATGGATCAGTACCAGTCACAGTAGTCGCCAGGATCTATGGCAAGGATGCATGTTGGGTGAGAGCTGGAATCATTACTGGATATTTACCCATAGGCACAGCCACAAGAAAAGGCAAGCCCATTTCAAGTATTGAACAAATGAATAGTCGCTTTGGCAGGATCAACTATTACATCTCGCCTAAGAAACTATACGAGGAAACCGGATATATTTGGAAGGGAGAAAAGCAATGAGCACAGTATTACGACCTGAGCTATCGGAGAAGAACAAGTACTACATAAGCAAGCAAAGATATTACGAGCTTAAGCACTTCTGCCTGCAGTATCACGAGTGGAAGATGGGACTGCAGGAGCTAGATATTTACCCCAGGATAGACAATGGGGAAAGAGTCCTGATCGGGGACGTAGCCAAGCCGGTTGAGATGCTGGCTGAAATGAGGGGAAGATATTTACAGAACATGGATCTGGTTGAGAAGACTGCGCAGGAAGCGGACAAGGATATTTGGAAGTTCATCCTGATTGGTGTAACTGAAGGAGTTGCATACGAGTTTCTCTATTCCAGATTGGAAATACCATGCAGCAAAGATATTTACTATGATCGTTACCGGCGCTTCTTTTGGTTATTAGATAATGCGCGAAAATAGCAAACCTCTTTATGAAGGAGGTGATACTATGCGTAAAAAGATATTACGTTGGGTAGCAAGCAAAATCACTATCGGTGACGTTATCTATGTCATGAGTAAAATTATGAAAAGAGATAGAGTCAAGGTAGTTGAATTTGACGTGACCAGCGGCAGTAAAACTATGACTGGTAAAGCTTACTGGATTAAGAAGGAACGAGCCTGATATTTAGGCTCTTTTCTTTTTTGCGCAAAAAATGCAATTTCTTTAATGGAAGAAGTAGCAGTAATGAGTCCTGGGGGAAGGTCCCAGCACCTGAGACGGTGTCATATAAGAACTAAGACCGAGCGGATCTCGGGCAGGAAATGAACTGTATAAGACTACACTTCCTTTTATTTTTTTTTTAATTCAGTACGCAGGTGACCGTTTTTAATGATATTTTGGTAAAACGCACATTATACAAGTGCTTTTATGGTAAAAATTAACTTCCAGTTAAGAAAGGAGCGAACAAAATGGAAGAAAGCAACGAAATTGTAGATTTGAGTGAACTGTTAAAGAACGAAATAGCAGCTCAAATAATCTACCTGGGTGAACTTGATCCAGGAACCGAAAAACATAGTGCAGCCGTAACAGATATTACGAAACTGTACAACGCTTACAACAGTATGTTAGAAACAGAAGGACGTTATCAGACTGGAATGGCTGAACTCGAGCAAAAGCAGAAACAATTTGAGAAAGAATTAGAGCTTAAACTTAAGCAGCTCGAAGAAGAACGCGAAGCTCGTGCAGCCGAGAAGAAGAAGTCTTTCTGGGAAAACATATGGAAAGGTGTTGATACAGGTGCAAAATTAGGATGTGCCGCACTACCCTTGTGGTTCTGGGGACGTATGTTTATCACCGGGTTGAAATATGAGGAAAAAGGTACTATCAGTTCACAAATGAACAGATGGATAATTCCAAAGGTGTTCAAGCCGTAAGACTGGAGTAAAGAACCGAAAGAACGGGGCGCAGCAATAACGTGCCCTTTTCTTTTTGCGCGGATATTTCATCTCCTTATATGAAGAATCTTCAGAAAGGAGGATCATCATGGAGGAAGAAATGCGAGCAAAAGCAGGTAGACATAGTTTATTAGTAAGAATTATTCGCAGATTGATCAGGAAACATGTTGGGGTTGAAATAGATCCCAGAATAAATGAATTCCAGGTTTTAAATGACGGCGAAAATTCTCAGATACATGTGGACCTTATTGTAAACATGACCACACGAGATTTTGAGAAGATTCTCGAAAAGATAGGGCTGTAATGGCCCTTTTCTTTTTCTTCGCATATTTTACACACCTCTTTATAGAAACTATAAACCTTATGGAGGGATATTTATGAAACTTGTAGAATTAATGGACAAATATTGGGAAACACACGAAGCTGTGTCGGAAGAAGAAGGATATTCCTGGCTAGAGCCGAATGATGAGGACGGAATTGAAATGATGAAGGCTATATGGGACGACGATAACGGTCTTTTTATAGGAAGTCATTTTAGATCAGAAGTCCTTCAAGCAGTAAGACAGGCCGGATATTTTGTAAGAGTAACCGAAAGAGACAGCTTCGGTATCCTGATGGTAATGATTGGCAAGGACGGAAAGTATCTAAGTGTGGGTTGATATTTTCAAAAACAGAGGGCGTAAGCAACACGCGCCCTTAGGTTTTGCGCGAAATTTACAACTCTCTTTATGAACAATAATACCTATAATAAGGAGGGTACAAATATGAATAAAACTAAGATGAATGTTAAGATATGGAATGACAGAATTGGCAGCATCATGAGACGTGATATTCTGAGAGGGAAGTTTCTCGATCAGATAAACGAACGTGATTTCCACAATCTGTACATCCGGTATGGCATCAAGGTAGTTAAAGTTGATTGATGTAAACAACTGAATAAGGTGTAGGTTCAAAAAAGGGAGCCCTGAAATCTAGGGCTTTTCTTTTTCTTCGCATGTTTTGCATATCTCTTTATGAATAAAACTAACCTTTTAGCAAGAAAGGAGAAGACAAAATGAATAAAGAGAAAGCACAGTTGTTAGCTGAGAAATTTGAGGCATTGTATTCGTTAATGAACGAAGTAAGAGAGGACCTCGATAAACTCGTGAAAGAAAGCGAGTTTACAGAAGGGGTACATTTCCTTGCCGACGTTCTTTATGGCGAATTAAAGATCTCATTCCCGGAAGCGCAGCAGTGGTTTGACGACATTATTTATACGTTAAAAACTGGCGAAGCACCGGAGGTTAGTGATGAGGAAGACGAGCCCTAAAATCTAGGGCTTTTCTTTTTTCGCAAAATATTCAAATCCTATAATGACAAAAGTGTCGCATATTTTCTATGGAGGTAACGAAAATGAGATTTATGCAGTGTAAGATCAACAGTGAGGAAGACAATGCAAGATTGGCAGAAGTACTTGGAAACCTGGATCCTGATGATTATCGGATCATGAATAACGCCTACAATGAGGCTTATCAGACTGGTATCGACAGGACAGGAGTGGTGGTATTTGGAACCATGTTCGCTGCAAGTGTAGCTCTTCACTATATCGGCAATGCGATTCTCAAAAAGCGGCTGAATAAGTGAGACACAAGTTAAGACCTGTGGGGCCTGATATTCAAGGCCTCGCAGTTTTTGCAGCTCCTTTAATGGAAAGGAGGATACACAAATGAAAAACATTTTAATGACAGCAGTAACGGCGTTTGGTGCAGCATTCTGCACTACACTCGCTATCGAATGCTTATTAATGGCAGTGGAAGTGTGGATCCAGGGCAAAAAAGAGTCCTGATCTGGGGCTCTTTTTTTTTCTTCGCATAATATTCAGACCCTTTTATGCAATAACAAACTAAAAAAGGAGGGTTTTGTAATGTATATGTTTTGGTTTAATGGAAACCACAGGACAGATGACACTATCTATTGCTCAAAAATAGTACGTGTCCTCGATGGGAATTACAGGAGAAAAAAAGAAGAAGCTTATATCGTAGAACTGGATCCGAACGGTGCTATTCCGAAATCCAATAAATGGAATCGGGCAATAGTATCTAAGGAAGAAGGGAAGGTATGGCAAAGAAGATTCTGGTTAAGCACAGAGGACTATGAGAAAGCAATGGATATTGTCAATGACTACCTGAAGGAAAGATGGCTGAAAGTGCAGAGACAAGCGGACAACCTTAGAGGTGGTATTGCAATGTAATTAACAAAAACTGGGAGTGCAAGCAACAAGCGCTCTTGGTTTTCGCGATTATTTTTGGAGGGTTTGATATGGAAGAATTAATTCATTACATGCAGAAGTATTACGACGAGCTTGAAACATCGGATGAAAAAATGGGTTTTGTAATGTATATGGCCGAAGCATTCAAGCGCTATGCCACCGTAAAGATACGCATTGATCGTGAGCAGAATAGGGGATTTGAAAAACTTAGGAGAATGATAAATGAGCAGAAGAAAGTCATACATGAAGTACAAGAAAAGGAGGAAACTGACAATGAATGAAGCAGAAAAAAAGATATTAAAGGAACGCTTCGAGCGTTATGATCATCTTTGTAACTTGTATGATTCCAACAAGGAGTTCAAGGCATTTGTCGATAAGACCTGCCGTAACTACAACTTGCACAAAGATATTTGCTTACTGCATAAGACTGTACAGGAGGTGGCCGACTACTACGAGCATAAGGACGATGGCATCCTGGATCAGCCTAAGTGCTGTTGTGAGCTGGAACCAGAGGACAAGTCCTGTTGATATTTGTTGCGCGAATTTTACAAATGCTATAGTGAGAGACAGATAGCTCAGTTGGGAGAGCACCTAACAGAGATGTTAGAAGTGGTCGTGGGTTCGAGCCCCACTCTGACTCTCTTACGTTTTCTATTTATATTTGTGAAAGGAGCGCAAAATGAATGACGTAGTAGTAACCAGAAACAACTTTAAGAACATGAGAATGTCCTACGGTATTAAGTTGAAGGATATTTCTCAGAAATGCGGAGTGTCCGAGAGCTGCATTAACAACTTCGAGAACTCAACGGGGTCCTATATGGACACCAACGCACGTGACTACAACAAGAGCAAGATCTGCCGAACTTTGCAGGAGATGATCGAAAGCAAAATTCTCAATCTTTACGATGTTCCTGAGAAGGAGGAAAAGAAAGTGGAAGCTAAAGAAAAGAGGAAACTTGGTGGACTTCTTGCTGAGTCAGATATTCCCAGGAAGACTTTGTGCGATTATATCATCGCATATTGTAAGCACAACACGATCAGCACTGGAGAATTCTGCAAGATGTGCAAGATTAACGCGGTGTATACGTCTCCTTCGGCCGGAAAAGGACAGGTCTATGCTACTGTAGGAACCCTTGATAAGATCCTTGGTGCCACGGGTTGGACCAAAGAACAAATAATGGCAGGCTTCAAAACAGAAGATATTCCTAAGCCGGTAGTAAAGGAAGAGGCTCCGGTGAAAGAGGACAGAAGGAACGTTGTATGTACAATGGAGAACGGTAAATATTTCATTGAATATGACGTGGTCACACGTATAAAGAGGAACATCAGCAAGGAAGAATTCCTTAAGGAGGTGGGTGGATGAATGATCTGGACATGTCTTAAGATAGCGTGTACGGTCATGATATTTGACTTTATGGCCGATTGGTTCAGGGGGCTTACAGAGCCCTCTGACTATTTTGATTATTGCTATAACTGCAAAGCCGGGTTCTGTATGGAGATCCCGGAATCAGAGGGGTGCAAAAAATGGCGGGAAAAAAAGGCATGAAAGGTAACTTCGACGACAGTGTCGGTAATGATATTTTAGAAACTACTGAACGTTGCGAAGAAGCTTACCACAGGTTAATAATGGCGATCGTTAAAACCGCTGCAAAGCAAAGAGATCGCAAGTTCTTCTATAGCGACTGGTTCATGATGTTGATGCCGAGGATTGATGGACCAGCGCTGTGGAAACAAATAGAGGAAAACTATAGGGAATATGGTAATTGGTGCCGCTTTGACGACACCGAATTTTTAAATGGAATGTAAGGAGGAATAAATATGGGAAACATTTTTGAATGGCAGGTTGATCCAAAGGCATGCAAGTATTACAACGATGCTTATGACGTTATATTTGTAGATGATTTGCGTGAGCTGAGATTCTGCAGATACTGTGAGCCTATGGCTACAAACATCGACGGTAAGTATCATATGGTCGTTAAGGTTAATAACATGATAGTTGACTACATCACTAGGGACCGGGCTCTGTGCTACTACGACCGTGATCATCACCGTTGGTGTACCAAGATAAATAATTATAGAGCTATTTACTGGCAGGTGATACGCCCTGATGATAACATATTTATTAACGTTCTTGTAGGAATAGCAATCGATGAGATAGCCGGCAGCAAGACAGATTTATCTGTTGACGACATAACTCATCGCATCAAGAGCCGTTTTGGTATTTGGTATGATTCTTATTGTCATAAGACGCAATATGAAGGGCGCTGGACATCGACGTCAGCAGCTATAAAAGTTCCGGACAACTTCTATGATGACAGTAATGAATCCGTCAAGTTATATTTTGACAATAAGCCGGTACATATTAACACCAATATCAAGGTCGACGAGCTTCCGCAGCCTAAATTTGTCCAGTTCAACGATGACTACACTACCGTCGTGTGGAAAGACGGAACTCACACCACTGTCAAGAGAACACGCGGCGATGCATATGACGAAGAGAAGGCCATAGCTATGGCTGTAATTAAAAAGATGTGTGGCGATAATGGATCAGAGATGGACCGGTATTTTAAGAAGTTCTTCGAACATAGCGTGGATATATCCAATTCTAAAAAGAAGAAAGGAGCGAAGAAGAAATGATAGCAAAGATCTATTTTTTGGTAGGTACCGTTAACTACCACAGTGATAGTATACCCAATGCATTTGCATTCCCGTCCAGGATATTTGGAGCGGACGAGGAAGCTCAGGCCATACGTGAATACGAACGTTTGGCTAAGCGCAACTTTGATATTTATGAGTCATTCCAGTATGCCTACTGTGTAAAGATGGTCGGCGAAACCAAGTCTATTGTCAGGGGCGAAGACTGGATGCTTGGCTATATGTGAGGTGGATGAACAATGAGACTAACTTTTAATATTCCAGATCCTCCTAAGAATCAATGTATTACTGATATTTCACTTCACTTCTTAGACGGTCAATTAGTTGAGTATACTGCACCATCTGGATGGGTTGTAAAAGAACAGCCTAAAATAGAAAAGTTACTACCTTGCACATGTGGCTATAATAGGCGGCATTTGTGGATGAATACACATCCAGGAGAACAAACATGGTTTTATACTTGCGGTGACTGCGGTAAAACGGTGTATGGCAAGAATAAAACCGATCTGAGAAGGAAGTGGAATGAAACTATCAGAAAGGAGGCGAATAATGAAGGTAGTGATTGATATTTCAGAAGATGTGTACACAAGGCTTTTTGACAATGGCATACAAGACAACGAAATAGCGGTAGACGATGTATGTGAAATGGCAAGAGCATTAAGACTTGGCACGACGCTTCCGAGCGAAGATGCGATCAGCAGAGAAGAAGCCGTAAAAGCAATATACGGTTATTCAATTAATATTGAAATGAGCAGAGGCATAGGACAGTACAAAACACAAATCACTAATATGCTGCAATCTGTTCATGAAGCGCAAAAGAAACTGATTGAGAATTTACCATCTGTCACTCCTGCGGAAAATGTAGCACATTGGATAGTGCACCCCAAAGGTGTATACGCTCATATAGTATGCAGTAACTGTTTGACGTGTGCACCATATGACTGTGAAACAAACTACTGTCCTAAGTGTGGAAGGAAGATGGAGGTGACACAAGATGAGTTACAGAAGACCTAGATGTATATATTACATTGTTAAATGAAAGGAGCGAGGAGGAGAATGAGTGATATTTTCAATAAGTATTATTCTTGGCTAAGTGATAAGCTTGGTACAAAAGTAGATCTTGATGTACTTGAAAAACTTATAGAAAATGGAAAGTTACCTAAGGAGTATGAATTTGGAAGATATTTAGATACACTTCTTCCAAAGATAAACAAATAAGGAGGTGTAGAAATGACAAGGAGTGATATTTTGGACAAAGCAAAGGAATGTGTATGTGGTCAGAGGGAGCAGGACTATGGATCTCCAGAGAGCAATTTTGGTTTGATTGCTGACTTATGGTCTGTGTACTTGGGCTTTGATATTTCGCCGGTGGATGTGGCGATGATGATGATCATGCTTAAGACCGCACGGATTAAGAATGGTGGAGGAACAGGTGACAGCTTTGTTGACATCGCTGGATATTCTGCCTGCGCTGGTGAGATTAACAGCATGTCCGAACCGGAAGCAGTTCGTATCAACGGCGAGCCTGTGTTCAGGATGAGAGGTGATGAGAATGTTTGATCCGAATGAGCTGAAATACGTACAGGAGGTATTCTCCAAACTTGACGCTTCTGACTTCGATGTCGAGGATCAGCTCCTTTATATTCAATTGCTCAATGACTTAATGACGTTTGAGAAGGAGATGATCGCTAAGTACTCCCATCAGCGTCCGATAAAGTTCTTGATTAAGTTATAGCCACGCGATATTTTCAAAGTCTATAATGGAAAGGAGGTGACGACTATGAGTCGAAAAGGATTGCAGATCATAAGCTTGATAGCTACTGCTGTAGGCATGGGCGCCGGGGTTGTATCCCAGGCAGTCGGCGAAAAGCAGCAGGAGTTAATCATCGAAGAGAAAGTGGCCGAAAAGACGAAAGAGCAGTTCGCCGAAATTCTTAAAAATAAAGGGAAGTCCTAAATGGGCTTCTCTTTTGTTTTTGGAGGGTAAAAATGAGAAAAGTCAGGGAGTCCACACGACTCTATAGAGTTTATAGAGATGTGGCAATCCAGGAGTTAAGGGAGTTACTACGGACAAGTAACAAGCCAGCCATCCAGACTGTTGAAGAATACATACAGAAAGCAGACAGATATTCTAGTAATAACCTAAACAGTAGCTGGATGTTCTCTATTGCTAAGGACGTTGGGTTGGAAGTCCTTGACGAATTATTAGAGAAAGGAGCGTGGCAATGAGAATCAGGGAACTTATCAAGATTGTAACAGAAGCCTGTAAGGAACATTCACCTGAGTTATTGACGGGATTTGGCATTGCAGGATTCTGGACAACCACGATAATGGCTATACAAGCTACACCTAGGGCGATGAAGAGAGTTGAAGAGAAAAAGAAGGAGCTTGGTAAAGAGAAACTCTCTGTAACAGAAACAGTCTCTGTAGTATGGCCGTTCTATATTCCTGCGGCGGTGATGGGATCAGCATCTACAGTAGCAGTAGTAGGATCTACAACGAAGTTGCTGAAGACAAATACGGTTCTTGCAACGGGCTTAGCTATCTCCGAAACAGCAAGAAAGGAGTTTGAGGAGAAAGCAAAAGAAGTGGTTGGCGAGAAGAAGGTCAACGAGATCAAGGAAGAAGTGGCGAAGGAAGATATGAGACGCCATGATATTCCTACAAACAGTCTTCACATAGTAGGAGGGTGCGGTACAGTATTATGCCATGAGACTGTGACTAACCAATACTTCATGTCAGATCATGAGACAGTAAGGAAAATCATTAATGATTTGAACTATCAGCTTATGAATGACATGTACATCACGGTGAATGAGTACTGTGATGCGTTTAACATTGATCACGTGCCTTGGGGCGATGATATGAGATGGGATGTCAATAGGAGGCAATTTGATCCGAGATATTATGCGGATCTGGCTAAAGATGGTCGACCTTGTCTGGTTATTGACTTTGACAAGGATGATTACTTTAATGTTTAAACTTGGTATAAGGGCGTCTGGATATTCTGGGCGTCCTTTATCACGCGTAATATGCAACCTATATTATAGGAAGAAATTTCCAGTAAAAGAAAGGAGACTAAAATCATGAATGATGCAGTCGAAAACGTAGTAACAGAGGTACTTGATAACGGAGTCGAAGTAACGACCTTACTTCCGGAAGTTCCTCAGAAGTCGAATTCTGGCAAGTGGATTGCAGGAGCGGCAGTCGGAGGAACCGTTGTGGGTGGATTACTCACATGGGGAATCTCGAAGATCGCAAAGAAGATCGCAAAGAAGAGACTTCTGAAGAAGAACACGGAGAAGATCAATACTGAAGATCCTGAACCGGCCGATGATATCGACGAGGACGACGATCAGAAGTAATTAAGGTCAAGAAAAACTGAATATTGATTCCAAAAGGAGGAGTCCTGAACAAGGGCTTCTCTTTTTTCTTTGGAGAAAGGAGCGAGTATGGATCCAGAACTGAAAGGGTATGATACTGATGAAGGTTACATGGGGTGGATAAACGACCACTATGAGCTCTTCTCTAGTTATCGTGACTATAGAGATCATATGGAGAGGTGATATTTTATGGAGGATTATGCTAGCAATTCAATTAAGTCAAAGCAATCTGATCTTCCTGCTGTAACTGAGAAACCTGTTATTGAAAAGGTGATAACAACCAAAGCAGAGGCGAGGAAGAAAGGAGTAATGTCAAGATTTGTCGACAATTTCATCCAGACGGATGCAAGAACTGTGAGGAATAAGATCGTAGAAGACGTCGTTGAGCCTAGTTTGAAGAATTTGATATTTGATTCTATCACAAATGCGCTTCGCATGTTCTTGTTTAAGGACAGCGGTCCTACAACAACGTCTCAGAGCTCGATGTTTTCGAGGATTTCTTTTGGCGGACAAACAAACAAAACGCCATATAACTCTATATTTAAGAGTGGAAAACCTCAGCCGGTCCAGAAGACAGAGACAGCAGAAGTCTATGACTTCGGTGAGGTTATAGTTGGAATCCCGATAAGCGAAGGCGGTAATGTTGTAGAGAATCGTAAGGCAGCAGAAGTTGTACTTAAAAGAATGGACGAAATCTGCAATAGTCGGTTTAATCAGGCTTCAGTTGCGGATTTGCTCCAATGCGTTGGTTTAGACACGCAGAGTACCGACTTTAACTGGGGATGGACCTCGTTCGGAGAGGCAAAAGCTCAGCGTCTTAATGACGGAAGGTTCCTTATCAAGACTCCGAAAGCGGAGTTATTACAGACACAATAGGAGGGAAGAGAAATGGGATTATTAAGTGTGATCAAGACAGGATTGTTCAGATCTAAAATGGCTTGCAAGCAGCACAGCTCTGATATTTTGATCGGTTTTGGCATTGCAGGTGTTGTAACCGGTGTGGTTGTGGCATGTAAGGAAACTTTGAAGCTTCCTGAAGTGCTGGAAGAGCACAACAAGCTTCGTGAAAAGATTGTGACCGAAGAGGAAGATCCTAAGAAGCACAGATCTGATATTTACAAACTGTACATGAGAACGGGTCTGCGTCTTGCCTGCCTGTATATTCCTGCGGCATTGATCGAAGCAGCGTCTATAACGGCCATTGTCAAGGCACACGCAAACGATAAGAAGCAGATCATGGGTCTCACAGCATCTCTGGCAGCCACAGAACAGGGCTTCAAGGAGTACAGAGACAGAGTTATTGATAGATTTGGTGAAGAAGTTGATCGCCAGCTCCTGACCGGGTCCAGGACAGAGGAAGTTGAAGAGATTGTCGTGGATGAAAAGGGCAAAGAGAAGAAGGTCAAGAAGAAAGTAGAGGTAGCTGATCCGAATGCGACAGGCTCAGGTTACATGAAATATTTCACCAGGACAAATCCTTACTGGAGCGACGATGAGGATCAGGTCATGTGGTTCTTCAAGCGAGTTCAGGCGGATTTGAATGATCAGCTTAAGGCGATCGATTGTCTTGGCAGAGATGGTTATGTAACTCTGAACGAAGCATACGAGCGTTGTGGCTTCGCTAAGGAAAAGAAAGGCATGATCGTAGGATGGGTGAACGATCCGTCGCATCCTTGTAGTGATGGTTTTATTGAAATCACGGTTACTCCGGTGAAGATCCCTGGTGAGAATGGTAAACTCCAGTCTGCATACGCAGTAGACTTCAATGTCGACGGTAACATATTTAACCGGATTTCTTGAAACGAGGGCCTCAGCTTTTGGGGCTCCGGGAACGGATGGCGTGATGAATTCGATTTTCCAAACAAATTCTACGAGTAAAGGAGATCAATAATGAAGAAAGGAATTATTGGGGGATTGATATTTGTAGTGGGCGTTGCAGCTGGCAGCGTCCCTACGTTCTTCCTCACAAAGAAGATATTCAAAGAGAAGTACGAAAAAGAAAAGGACGAAGAGATCCAGGCGGTAAGGGAATTTTATGCCGATTATAACACGGAGAAGAAAGAGGAAAAAGAAGAACCAGTAGAAGAGCCGCATGATATTTTTCATAACCCGGAACTCAAGGCTGTAGCAGAACAACTTTCCAAGAAGGCAAAAGCTAGCAAAGAAGAGGCGCAGAAGATCCTGGCAGAAGAGGGATATTCTGAAGAGAAACTCGATCCGGTTCTACATCCAATTGAACCGCCTACAGCAGAAAGAAGAAAGATTGAAGTAATCTCTCCTGGAGAGTGGAAGGAGAATGAAGATTACAGTGTAGTATGTCTTACCTATTACGATGACAGAGTATTAGCCGACGATGGAGACGAGATCATAGACGATCCGGATGAGGTTGTCGGTGAAGAGGCACTTGGATCGTTCGGAGAGTATGACGACAATGTTGTGCTCGTAAGGAATGATATTCTCAAGACCTACTTCGAGATCACGCTTGATCCAAGGAGTTATGACGAGATTCCACGTCCTGGTCATCCGGGAAGAAGGTAAGGGATCGGAGGAAAAATGAACATTAAGCAAGAGTACTTCAATTGGATGGTCAACTTGGTTAATGCAACGCAGTATCGTAGATTACTCAAGCATTTATATTCTACACCATTCTATTACATCATACCGATGGATCACAACAGAGTGGAAGACGGAGTTAATCTGCGATACAGGTGGGGTCGGGAGAATGATATTCCCGATCCTGCTATTGCATGCGAGTTAGATTGTCAGCCTTGCTCCGTATTGGAGATGATGCTGGCTTTGGCTATCAGAGTTGAAGAAAATATTATGGAAGATCCGGATCTTGGTAATAGGACATCCAAGTGGTTCTGGGACATGATTGTCAATCTCAATCTCGGTGGTCAGAATGATATTCGCTACAACGAGTATTACGTTAGTGAGGCACTGACAAAATTCATGGAACGGAACTATAAGCCAGACGGATCTGACGGCGGTTTATTTACAATTGCAAATCCACGAGATGACTTGAGAAGGGTTGAGATCTGGTATCAGGCCATGTGGTATTTAACAGAGCAGATGAAAGGAGAGCAACATGAGGGATTACATTTATTGTGATATTACAGAAGCATTAAATCATACAAATGCCATTCGCAGAAAGCAGGTAAAGCAGCTTGATACAAGGATCAGATGGTGCGCGTTCGGTACTTTGCTCTGCGTTATTGGTTTGTCCGGTATGATATTTGAGCAGAACAAGGAGATCAAACGTCTTAAGAGGATCGTAGATTACAACGAAGAAACTGTGTATGAGCTCAATAAGAGAGTTCAGAAGTTGGAGAATAAGGATCTGGAAGAATAAGGAGATTAACTATGGACTTTTTCAAAATCTCAACGCGTTCGACTAAGCGCGGGGTAACTGATATTTACCCAAAGTTCATAATAAAAAGTCCGAGTAACGATCTGATGATTCGAGGTGGCGACTTCTACGCTGTATGGCTTGAAGATCAGGGTCTATGGTCAACGGATGAACAAGCAGTTCTCCAGCTCATAGACTCTGAACTTGACAAGTACTACGAGGAAAACGCCAGCAGAATGGAAGGTCATGTTAGGGTCCTGCATATGTGGGATGCTGAATCTGGCATGATTGATATTTGGCATAAGTATTGTCAAAAGCAGATGCGTGACAACTTCAAGAATCTTGATGAGACTCTTGTCTGGGCTAACTCTGGCATAAGGAAAAGGGATTACTCATCTAAACGTTTGCCTTACGCACTTGAAGAAGGTGACTACTCTGCGTACGACAAATTAATGTCAGTTTTATATTCTCCAGAAGAGCGGCACAAGATAGAATGGGCCATAGGAAGCATCGTAACAGGTGATTCCAAAAAGATTCAGAAGTTCCTTGTTCTATATGGAGCGGCAGGAACAGGTAAATCTACGGTACTGAACATCATACAGCAGCTCTTTGATGGATATTATTCCGTGTTTGATGCAAGGGCTCTTGGTTCTTCTTCAAACTCATTTGCTTTGGAGTCATTCAAGTCCAATCCGCTTGTAGCAATCCAGCATGATGGCGATCTGTCCCATATTGAGGATAACACAAGGCTTAATTCTTTGGTCTCTCATGAAATGATGACCGTCAACAACAAATTCGAGAAGCTATATTCTAGCAGATTCAAAGCCTTTCTCTTCATGGGTACAAACAAGCCTGTCAAAATCACTGATGCTAAGTCAGGTTTGATCCGAAGACTTATTGATGTGACGCCGACAGGTGAGAAAGTGAGTACGAAGGAGTACAGACAGCTTACTCAGAAGATCACTTTCGAACTCGGAGCCATAGCTAAGCATTGCGAAGAGGTGTATTTGGAAGACCCAGATGCATACGACGACTATATTCCTATTGGAATGCTAGGAGCATCGAATGACTTCTACAATTTCGTGTCTGATTCATCATTGATATTTCAAGATGAGGGAGGAGTAACACTTAAGCAGGCATGGGAAATGTACAAGGTGTACTGCGACGAGGCTAAAGTTCCATATCCTTTGAGTAAGATGAAGTTCAAGGAAGAACTCAAGAACTACTTCAAAGTGTATGAGGAACGGAAGTATATGGAAGACGGCAGCAGAGTAAGGAATTTATATTCTGGATTTAGGCAAGACAAGTTCGAGAACGACATGAGGTCTATCAAAGATCTGTATTATGAGGATCTTGGTTTAAAGGAGCAGGATAGCCTTATTGATATTCTCTATGCTGACTGCCCGGCACAATATGCGTCTCCAACAGAAGCACCTAAGAAAGCATGGGATGAAGTAAGAACCAAGCTTAAGCAATTAAACACACACAAACTCCACTATGTCCGTATACCAGAGAATCACATAGTCATAGACTTTGATATTCCTGATAAGGACGGTAATAAGTCATTAGATCGTAACATCGAAGAGGCAGCAACTTGGCCTCAAACTTATGCGGAATTGTCCAAAGGTGGTAATGGCGTGCATCTACATTACATCTATGACGGTGACGTTAGTCAGTTAAGTTCTGTCTATTCACCTCACATTGAAGTTAAAGTGTTCAGGGGCAAGTCTGCATTAAGAAGAAAGCTTACGCTATGCAATGATATTCCTGTTGCAACTATAAGTTCGGGTTTACCGTTGAAGGAAAAGAAAGGAGCAAAGATGGTAAATTTCGAAAATGTTAAAACTGAGAAGGCTCTACGCAAATTGATAATTAGGAATTTGCATAAAGAGATTCATCCTGGCACAAAGCCAAGTATGGACTTCATCAACAAGATCTGTGAGGATGCGTATAACTCAGACCTCAAGTATGATATTTCTGACATGTATCAGGCAATACTTGATTTCGCTATGAATAGCACAAACCAAGCTGACTATTGCATTAAGATAGCAAACCAGCTGAAACTCAAGTCTGAGGAAGCATCTGAACCGGAAACAGTTGAACCTAAGAGGTTGATATTTTATGACGTTGAAGTGTTCCCTAATCTCTTGCTTGTAAACTGGAAGTTTGAAGGACCGGATTGTAAAGTCATACGTATGATCAATCCTACACCTAAAGAGATTGAGGAGCTCATCCAGAATCCTTTGATAGGGTTTAACTGTAGACGATACGACAACCACATTCTCTATGCCCGTCTTATGGGCTACACGAACGAGCAGATCTATGATATTTCAAAGCGAATCGTAAATGCACAGAAAGGTGAGAAGTCAGATGCATTCTTCAGGGAAGCGTATGGTCTGAGTTACACAGATGTGTATGACTTCGCTGCAAAGAAGCAATCTCTTAAGAAATGGGAGATTGAACTCGGCATCCATCACCAAGAGTTAGGTCTGCCATGGGACAAGCCCGTAGATGAGTCACTTTGGAATAAGGTAGCTGAGTACTGTGACAACGACGTCATAGCAACAGAGGCAGTGTTTAATCATCTCAAAGGTGACTTCACAGCTCGTAAGATCCTTGCTGAGTTGGCAGGTGGCACTCCTAACGACACCACAAACTCCCTTACAACCAAGATTATCTTTGGTAACGAGAAGAAACCTCAGCTGAACTACAGGTTTATGGGAGACACAAGCCAGATAGATATGAAGAAGACAAAGGAGAAGATCCTTGATATTTTCGGTACAGATCCTGGCTTTGACGAATTCACTGTATTTGACAAACTTGGTAGACCTATATTTCCTAGCTATGTGTTCGATGCAGTAAAACGTCTATCAACGTATAGAGGTGAAGAGGTTGGTGAAGGCGGATATGTGTTCTCTGAAGAAGACGCTAAGAAGATCATTTATATTCTCTTAGCACTTCAGGACATACAGAGCATGCATCCAAACTCAATGATGAATGAGGAAATCTTCGGGCCATTCACAGAAAGACTTGGCGATTTGCTTAATGCAAGAATTGCTATAAAGCATAAGGACTTTGAGAAAGCTAAGACTATGCTTAATGGTGCACTTGCTAAGTATTTGGATGATCCTGGTTTAGCTAAGGCATTGTCATATGCGTTGAAAATAGCAATAAACTCTGTATACGGTCTGACAGCTGCCAAGTTTGACAACCCGTTCCGTGATCCTCGTAATGTTGATAATATCGTAGCCAAACGTGGAGCTCTATTCATGGTGAACCTTAAGTATGAGGTTATGAAACGTGGATTTAGAGTAGCCCACATCAAGACCGATTCAATCAAAGTTCCTTGCGCAACACCTGAAATCATAGACTTTATATTTAAGTACGGGAAGCTATATGGTTACACGTTTGAGCATGAGGCTACGTATGAGAAGATGTGCCTTGTAAATGATGCTGTCTACATCGCGAAGTATGCATCGCCTGAGCAGTGTAATGATATTTATGGTTACGTTCCTGGCGACAACAAAGAAGCATTTGAGGAAGGTCATCCTTGGACAGCCACAGGTACTCAGTTCGCTGTGCCATACGTATTCAAGACGCTCTTCTCGCATGAACCATTGATATTCTCAGACATGTGTGAGACTAAGGAAGTTAAGAAGGGTGAGATTTATCTTGACATGAACTTTGGTCTTCCGGACTATGAGCCACTTGAGAAGGAACTTAAGAAGGTTGACGAGAAGTACAAGAAGGGTAAGATCTCCGACGCTGAGTACGATCAAACGGTTGAACAGTTGGAGAATGATATTTCTAAATGCCATAACTACCAGTATGTCGGACGTGTTGGTTCGTTCTGTCCTATCCAGAAAGACAAGGGAGGCGGAGAACTTGTATGTCTTAATAACGGTAAGTATGGTGCAGTCACCGGAACTAAAGACTACAGATGGCTTGAAGCTGAGTTAGTGAGGGTTCTTGGTAAGGAAGATCAAATTGATCAGTCTTACTATATTTCACTTGTGGATGAAGCCAAGGATGCTATCAGTCAGTATGGTGACTTCGAGTGGTTTGTGTCAGACGAGCCTGTGGCAATGCCAGTAAAGGACGATGACGCTGAGTTCATGAATCTTCCAGAGGGCCTCGATGATGAGGTTCCCTGGATTGTAGATTAAGAAAGGAGATTAAAACAATGGCAAAAAGTGGTATTCCTGAACTGAGGATCGAGAACGCGAAATTGATATTTAAGAACTTCGCGGGAGAGGAGAGATTATCACCGTATAACGGCAAGATCGTTAACCGTGCAGGAGATCGTAACTTCTGTGTAATCATCGATGATCCGGAAGCGGCTGACAGATTAAAGTCGGCAGGCTGGAACATAAAGGAGACGAAGGTCAACGATGAGTACGATGATCAGTTGTTATATTTGCCTGTAGCAGTGGAGTACAACAAATATCCGCCTGTAATCTGGATGAAGAACAGGACATCTACAGTGCTGCTTACGGAAAATACTGTTGGTACGCTCGATCGTGCCAGGATTAAGACCGCTGATATTATCATCAACCCCTACGCCTGGGAAGTGAATGGTAAGTGCGGAATTAAGGCTTACCTGCAGAAGGCAGGATTCGAGATCGAAACGGATGAATTCGAGGAGAAGTGGGCTGCAATGGAATCACCGGAGGAATGATATTATGGCAGAGAAACAGAAAAAGCAGAAAACCAGATACTATTTCACACGTGAGTTAGGAAGATCCATAGCCAAGAAGAACATGAAGAAGGCTGGGTTCAGTAAGCTTTGCAAGAGGGAGAGGGTTTGTCTCTCTCCTCGAAACAAGAAGAAGCTCGGTACTAACAAGGTTGTACTTGGCAGATCTACCTTCTCAAACCAGTGGAGAATGTACGTTATGCAGCATTGATATTTGGGAGGTCTATATGGCCACAGTTAGGAATTTCAGACAGTATCAGCTTGATGCTATTAACAACATGCGAATTGGCTCTATCCTTTGTGGTGGAGTAGGAGCTGGTAAGAGTTACACTGCTCTTGGCTTCTACTTCAATCAGGAAGGTGGAGACATATGTAAGCAGGGTTCCAAAATGGACAACCCTAGAGACCTTTATATTATTACAACAGCGCGTAAGAGAGATACTAAGGAATGGGAGTCTGAGATGGCTCCCTTCCTCATCTCCTCAAACCCTGAGCTTGATATTTATCCTGGTCATAAGGTGATTGTCGACTCTTGGAATAACATTGCTAAGTATGTTGGTGTTGAAGGAGCGTTCTTTATATTTGACGAGCAGCGTGTAGTTGGTTGGGGTAAATGGTCTAAGTCATTCTTGAAGATCACCAAAGCAAACGACTGGATTCTACTATCTGCCACACCAGGAGACAAATGGGAAGATTATATTCCAGTCTTCATTGCAAACGGCTTCTACAAGACTAAGACAGAGTTCAAGAACGAGCATCTGGTGTATACGAGCTATCTTGGCTTCCCTAAAGTAGAGAGATACCTCAATACAAGGCGTTTGGAGCGACTCAGAGACAAAATTCTTGTAAAAATGGACTACCATACGCCTGCAAAGGCCCACCATTGTGATATTTTCTGTGATTACAACCTACAGACTTATAGGAAGGTCACAAAAGAGCGCTGGGACCCTTTTAAGGACGAACCTATCGAAAATGCGTCTGGTTTCTGCTATTGCTTGCGAAAAATTGTGAATTTGGACGAATCTAGACAGCTAAAACTGCTAGAATTGGCCGAAAAACACCCAAAAATCATCATTTTTTACAATTTTGATGACGAATTGGAGGTTTTGAAGAACGATTTGACCTACCACTTTGCGTACGACAACGGTGAAATAGCAGAATGGAACGGTCACAAGCACCAACCAATCCCTGAAACTGAGAAATGGGCCTATTTGGTTCAGTATAATGCCGGTTCTGAGGGTTGGAATTGCACTAAAACAGACACAATAATATTCTATAGCCAGAATTACTCGTATAAAACGATGATTCAGGCTGCCGGACGCATCGATCGATGCAACACACCGTACACAGATTTATATTTCTATCACTTGAAGTCCGGATCTGCCATAGATTTGAGCATTTCTAAGGCTTTGAGTGAGAAAAGAAACTTTAATGAGGGTAAATTTGCTAAATTTTAGGCCAAAAGGAGGCAAAAATGGGTGAAGCAGTGACTATTCCTATGCACTTGATAGGATGGAATGAGAAAGGATTTGTCGGATTTATGGATGGAGGCACTCACTTGAGCTATGTTGAGTCTAGCGAAGAGAGAAAGAAGTATCTCCCTTATATTTCTGATAAAACAGTTAAAGAAGTTAACAAATATGGGGCAGATCACCCCGAAGTTTTCAAGAAAAAGGAGGAAATTAAAGATGGCAGCAGCGAGAAAGTGTGACAGATGTGGTTCGTACTACGAAAAAGGCGTCGCAAACATGTACAAATACGAGGAAGATGGGGTTTTATATCCTGTAAATGCCATCAGAATCGGCCTGTGGAACGCCAAAATCAAGAAATGGAAGAACGTATGCATCGCAAACGACCTCTGTCCGGCATGCGCCAAAGTGATCACCGAGGCTATTTTTGAGTGCGAGCAGGGTGAAAATCACCTGAAATCGATCAAATTTGAGCCCAAAATTGAGGGTGAAAAGGTCGAAAATTGATCAATTTTTTGGGACATTTTTAGTTCCAAAAGTGGGCTATAGGACGTTTTAATCTGGCCTAAAAGGGCAAAAAATGGAAAAAATTGCAAAAAAGGCCAAAACAAAGTGTCCCATAGCCCACTTTTTTTTGAAAAGTGTCCCATAAAAAACCCAGTATTTATGCGGGTTTGAGGGGCTTTGGGCCAAAAGCCCACTTTTTTTTCTTATTTAATGCGATATGAAAAATTTTATATATATATAATAGAGCGAAAAAAGTGGCCTAATGGCCTAAAGTGAATTTTTTGACGAGTCTTAAGATGTCTTGAGATGTATTAGCTGTGTACGCAAGTAAATTTATATTCTTTTAATTAACTCGCAGAAATAACATGCCCTTTTATGAAGAGAGAGGATAAAAACGCCACTCTTTTTATTTTTGTGTTTTGGAGGTGACTGAATGTTACTGGAGCGAGACTTTCAGAAGAAACTCATCAAAGAACTAAAAGGGCTCTTCAAGGGAGGATTTATATTTAAGCTCGATGCCAGATACAAACAGGGTATACCTGATCTTTTAATTTTGTACGGTAGCAAGTGGGCTGCTCTTGAAGTAAAGAGATCTGCGAGTGCTAGCAAGAGACCAAACCAACCAATTTATATTTCAAAGATGGACAAGATGTCATTTGCAAGGATTATCTATCCGGAGAATAAGAAGGAGGTATTGGATGAACTTTGTAAGGCACTCAAACCTGGAAGGCAAGCACGCACTTCTTGGAGCAAGTAGATATCAGTGGCTGAATGATGACGAAGAAGCGTTGATGAAGAGAGTACGCAGTGCGTATGCAACCGAGTTAGGTACGGTACTTCATGAGATAGCCGCTGATCGAATTCGTTATGGATTCAAGTTGAGTAAGGGAGAAAAGAAATCGGTAATGTTAGAGCTGCTTAAGAATGGTATACCGGAAATGGTAGTTAGCGCTCTTGACTTCGATTATATTTTCGACAACCTTCAGCTCTACGTAAATGACGCAATTGGATTCATGATGAAACCTGAGGTCGTTTTATATTATAGCGACTACTGTTTTGGAACCACTGACGCTATTCAGTATTCGGAGAAGAATAAGTTTTTGAGAATTCATGATCTGAAGACTGGAGCCATACCCGCTCACATGGAACAGCTTTATATTTATGAGGCTCTGTTTTGTCTTGAATATGACATTAGGCCTTATGAAATTGAGTCTGAGTGCAGAATCTATCAGGGAAGCGAAATTATATTTGGCCATCCTACTGTAGAGGACATCACTCCGATTATGGAGAAGATCGTAAGCCATAGTAAGTTCCTTGAGACCAATGAGCGGGAGGAGTAAAGATATGAAAATAACAGACTTTATATTTGGCGGAGAGTTGATGCATTATGGTGTTGGTAAAATGGATGGCGCTCCTGGTAGAGGGTCTGGTAGGTACCCTCTTGGAAGTGGTGAAAATCCTAATCAGCATGGGAGCGGTACTCTTCTAAGTAGAATTAAGGAACTTGAAGATCAGAAGGATGAACTTGTGTATGTGCATCCTAAGACTGGAAAAGAGTATCGTGGTGAGCAGGCCATAGCAAAAATTATATTTGGACCTGACGCTAGTACTACTCAATTGAGAGTTGAAAGATCAATAGCCGTTAATGAGGAACGTTCTTTAAAGGTTGCTGCGGCAAGAGCTTTAAGGGATCAGGGATTAAGCCTTAATGAGATTGCTGAAAAGATGGGTTATGCAAATGACTCTTCTGTAAGATCTCTTCTTAACGATAATGCTGAATCGAGAATGTTAGCAGCTCAGACTACAGCAGACTATCTTAAAAAGATGGTTGATGAAAAAGGTATGATCGATGTTGGTAAAGGCGTTGAAGGAGATCTTACAAATCCGGTATCCAGAACTAAAATGGAACAGGCATTATATTTGCTCGAAAGGGAAGGATACAAGATTTATGGAGGTGGTGTTCCTCAGGTAACCAATAAAGGTCAGCAGACAAATCTTAAAGTTCTTTGTCCTCCTGGAACAGAACATAAAGAGATCTACAATTTTGAAAACATCCATTCTGTTAAGGAGTATCAAGATAAGATTCTTACAGATGATGGAGATGCTATTAGAGATTCTTTCTATTATCCGGCTTCTATGGATTCTTCTAGAATTAAGATCCGTTATGCAGAAGAAGGTGGTAAAGATAAAGATGGTGTTGTCGAGATCAGAAGAGGTGTGCAGGATTTGAGTTTAGGAGATTCTCACTATGCTCAGGTTCGAATTCTTGTTGATGGAACGCATTATATCAAGGGAATGGCTGTTTACAGTGATGACATGCCTGAAGGAACAGACATTATATTTAACACCAACAAATCGGTAGGCACTCCTATGTGCGGTCCTAAGGATAACACAGTTTTGAAGAATATAGGTAAGGATCCTGAAAATCCTTTTGGTTCCTTGATCAAAACTGTAGAGAAAGGCGGACAGAGTTTCTACGATGATCCTAATGGCAATTATATTGATCCTGTTACTGGAAAGAAGCAATCATTATCGCTTATCAATAAGAGATCTGATGAAGGCGATTGGAATGACTGGTCTGATCACCTTCCTTCGCAGTTCTTGTCCAAGCAACCGCAAAAGCTAATAGAGAGACAATTATATTTGACCACTTCTGAGAAGATGGCCGAGCATGATGAAATCATGGCTCTCACAAATCCGACTATTAAGAAACGCCTTTTGAGAAGTTTTGCGGATGATTGTGACGCAGCTGCGGTAAACCTTCAGGCGACAGCACTTCCTGGTCAGAAGTATAAAGTTATACTACCGGTTCCTCAGATGAAGGACACTGAAGTTTATGCTCCTGGCTATGAGAATGGAACTAAAGTGGCTTTAATAAGGTATCCTCATGGAGGAACTTTTGAGATTCCTATTCTTACTGTGAATAACAAACAGGAAGATGCAAGAAAGCTTTTAGGAACAACTCCTAAAGATGCTATTGGTATTACGGCTGCTGTAGCAGAACGATTATCAGGAGCGGACTTTGATGGAGATACCGTTATGGTAATTCCTACAGGAGGAAAGATTAATATCAAATCAACTCCTCAGCTTGAAGGTCTGAAAGACTTCGATCCAAAGGTATTATATTCTACTGCTGGTCGTCCTGAGGGCTCATTTAAGGTTATGAAAAATACCCAGACGGAAATGGGCAAAATTTCAAATCTTATTACAGACATGACTCTTAAGGGAGCTAATTCTGAAGAACTTGCTAGAGCGGTTCGACATTCTATGGTTGTTATAGATGCCGAGAAACATAGACTTGATTATAAACAGTCTGAGAAAGACAACCGTATAGCAGAGCTTAAGAAGATGTACCAGGGTAGAATAGATGAAGAAACCGGCAGAGAGCGTAATGGAGCAGCAACAATTATATCTAGGGCTAAGGGTGAAACTTCAGTAATTAAACGCCAGGGGTCCCCTTTAATAAATCAAAAGGGTAAGTCTTGGTATGATCCTACTCGTCCTGAAGGTGCCCTGGTATACAAGACTGTTGACAACCCCACATACATTGACAAGAAAACTGGAAAAGAGAAAACACGAACTCAGAAATCTACTCAGATGGCAGATACAGACGATGCAAGGAAGCTTTCGTCAGGTCACCCCGTAGAGGAATTATATTCTGAGTATGCCAATAATATGAAGGCCCTGGCTAATAGATCCCGTATGGAGATGGTTAACACTCCTTCTTTGAAGTATAGCCCTTCTGCTAAGATCGTTTATGCTAAGGAAGTGGAATCTCTTAACTCTAAACTACGCGTTTCTGAACAGAATCGCCCTCGTGAAAGACAAGCACAGATCATTGCTACTTCTAGAGTAAACGCTGCTAAACAAGGTTTTATAGATGCAGGTTTAACAAAGAAAGAAGTAGAAAAGGAGCTTAAGAACCTTCGCCAAAGAGAGCTTGATTCAGCTCGTAGGAAAGTCGGTGCTAAACGTGTACCTATTATAATTACAGATCGTGAGTGGGAAGCAATACAAGCAGGTGCTATCACTGATAGTAAGCTTTCTAAAATCTTAGACCATACCGATATAGATAAGATTAGAGAAAGAGCCACTCCTCGTTCTTACAAGCAGATTAGTCAAACAAAGATTAATCGTATCAATGCATTGAAGGCACAGGGGTATACAACAGATGAAATAGCAAAAGCAATTGGTGTTTCAGCTTCTACTGTTACTAAGTATTTGTAATGTAATTGCGTTTAGTAAAGGAGAATTAATAATGTCTAAAGTTTGGTTAACAACTTGGGACAACGAATGGAATCCTTTTGAACACAGAGATGAATGGCTTCTTCGTGACATTGAACTTGGTTACAATTGTTGTGAAAGAGTTGGAAGAATTGCTCACATAACAGATCAGATGTCAGATGAAGAAGTTGAGGAAGAGGAGGAAAGAGCGATTGATGCAATCGTCTTGTCCGATCCTTTTAATCTTTTCAGAAAAGTTCGAAGTGATGAAAAATTTGTTGTTCGTGATCAAAAAGAATTCTTACAAGATTCAAACCCGGTGTGATTACTTCCTTTCAACTGCGAACGGGGTATGGGGGTATCGGGCAAAAAACACCCCCTCCCCCAATCGCGGGGGTCTTTAAATTTTCTCCGGAGGGATATTTTAGGAGAGCATTCTAGCTTCATTCCAGTCACGAGGGCTTGTATGTTGGTACAAACTTAAACGCATGCCATTGTGTTTCTCTTCCCCCGATTGTTTCGCTCCTTTCTAGCGGGATAAAACTGGTGTACAAGTCCTCATGAGTGTGATGAATCTACATTTAATCAGCAAGTAACTACAAACCAAGATATTTGAAAGAGGTGAATACCATGGCAAAAGCTAAAGGAACTTCTCAGGATAGAGCATATTTGCCACCGATTAGACCAGCGCTTACGCCAGAAGCAAGAGAGAATCAGATGATTTGTCTTGCAGAACAACTCGCAGAGCAGCAATTACGAGATGGCACAGCCTCTGCACAGGTAATAACACACTATCTTAAGCTCGGATCGATGAAAGAGAAGTACGAGATTGAGAAGTTGAAGGGAGAAACAGCACTTCAGCAAGCTAAGATAGAAGCATTAAGCTCTGCTAAGCACATAGAGGAACTTTATGAGGAAGCTATGAAAGCTTTCAAGTTGTATCACGGGGGCGACGAGGATGAGGACGTATAGCGAGCTATCGAAGTTGGAAACTTTTGAGGAGCGTTTCCGATATTTGATGATAGGAGGAGCTGTTGGAGATGAAACGTTTGGGTTTGATCGATATTTAAACCAAACTTTTTACAGATCTCCAGAATGGCAGGCAATTCGCAAGTACGTAATCCTACGAGATCATGGATGTGACCTCGGAATACAAGGACAGGATATTTGCGGACGTATGTTGATCCATCACATGAATCCAATTAGTGTACGAGATCTTATAGATCGTTCAGATATTCTTCTGAATCCAGAATACCTCATCACAGTTCAACACGACACGCACAATGCAATACATTACGGAGACACAAAAATATTAGAACGACACGATATGGCAGATCGTAGTCCTAATGATCAGTGTCCTTGGAGGAAAGCACTATGATTGGTAATGTAGATATTTGGCTTGCTCATCATGGCATTCCTGGAATGAAATGGGGAGTAAGAAAAGGTCCTCCTTATCCTTTAAACTCTAATACGTTGGCTAGAGGGATCTACGAGAAAGCCAAGAAAGAAGAGCCTGCAATTACAAAAGATTTAACTGAAGCATTAAGTAAAAGTGGTTCATCTTTTTATGGCATAGAGCACAAGTTAAAGACGAAAGAATCTATCAAGAGAAAGATAGAAACCGATGCGCAAGAAAAAGGTTTAACTATAGCCGATTCTGCTCAAAGTATAAAGGACGCAGTTAGGTATACTGCGATGTCTGATGACGACAATTTTGTAAATTCGTACAATAGTATAAAGAAATCGCTTCAGGATAAAGGGTATACAGAGACAAGATGTCGTAATTACTTTGATGAATACAGAAAAGGCAATGCTAAGCATAAGTCTGTTCAATCTGTATTTAAATCTCCTTCAGGCTATATTTTTGAGTTGCAGTTTCAAACACCTTCTTCTCAAGATGCTAAAAACAAGAAAGTTCCAATTTACGAAGAGCGTAGAAAACCTGGTATTTCATTAGGCAGACAAAAGGAACTCGAACGTTTAATGGAAGAACTTGCTGAAAATGTGTCAACGCCTAAGGATATTTACTCAATAAAGTCACATCATTAATGAGGAGAAAAACTATGAATGAAAGATGGTTAGCCCACCATGGAGTTAAAGGGCAAAAATGGGGTGTACGTAATGGCCCGCCTTATCCAATTGAAGATAAAATACTTAAAAAAGGAACTAGATTAGATCATGTATCTTCACATAATTCTAGATTAAATTCTAAACTATTACTCAAATGGTATAATAAAAACGGAAGAGCATTGTATACTTACAGGCCGGAAGAAGAACACGATGCAAAAATATATCAGGGTCCTTTTGCAAAGTTTTTAATAGAGTATCGTGGTGCTCCTAGATTAGAGAAGCATAGTTTTGAAGTAAAAGAAGACATGCTAATGCCAACAAAGAAAGAACGTGTTGATGCGTTTAAAGAGATCATTAGTAAAGCTAATGCTAAGGACATAAATGAGTTAAGATACGTGCAACAACGATTAGCATATTACGACATTGGGTCAAAAGAAGCTCATAATGTAAATTTGTACGATCTTAAAACCGAAGCTGATATAAAAGCAGCATATGAGGTATTTAATCACGCTATGGAAAGCGTACATAAATACAAAATAGCAAAAGCATATGTGGATTATATGGCAAAGAGGTATGACGCAATGGTTGACGATAATAACCAAGGGTTGTATAATGATGCACATGATCCAATAATAATTTTAAAAACCCAAAAACTGATGAATTCACCAGAAGCAGCAAGGTATTTAAGTGCTGCTGAAATTGCTAAGAATTGTGTTAGTATAGATTCGTATATGAAAGAAAAATATGGAACTGGAATGATGTTATAAGAAAGGAGCTTATTAAATGGATACTAAAAACATACCAGATGAAATAAAACTTAAAATGGATTTGCGTGGTTACAACTCTTTGGATGATTTCAAACAAGAAATCGTTGAAATAGAAAAAGAGATGGAAGACGAGGAAAATAAAGATAAAGAAGATCAGTAGCTTCGCGTAAATAACATGTCCTTTTATGAAGAGAGAGGATAAAACTGTCGGTTTAGGTTTTTACTCTCTTTTTCTTTTGCGCATATTTTACACTCTCTGTAATGGAAAACTTATTTCAATTACAGAAAGGAGATAAATTATGGCAGAAGAAGTAGTTGATTTCAAGAAGTTGCAAAAAGAAGCAAAGAAACGAGAACGTAAGCTTAAACGTGAAGCAAAAAGAAAGGCTTTCATTGACTGGTGTAGCAACAACAAGGAACTAGCAGTAATTCTGATTCCGGCAGGTATAGGAGTTGGTACTGCTTTGGTAAAAGGAGGAATCCATATTACCAAAGGAATTATCAGATCTCACAACTTAAAGAAAGAAGAAGTACTGAAAGACATGTATTGCTATGACAGATCATTGGGGCATTACTGGGAACTTCGGCGCAAGCTTACGAATGACGAATGGATTTCTATTGAGAACAGAAGAAAACAAGGCGAGAGGCTGGCAGATATTTTAGAAGACTTACAAGTCTTGAAATAAGCTTTCCAAAAAAGATTGAGATCATTTTTATAAACATGGTCTCTTTCTTTTTCTGTTTTTGGAGGAGAATTATGAGTAGTATAGACAGCATCTTAACATCAACCAAGAAGGATCTTGGAATTGTGGAAGCGTACGAACACTTTGATCCAGAGTTGATCATGGATATTAATGCTGCTTTCATGATTCTCAATCAGCTTGGTGTAGGACCTAAAGAAGGGTTCTCAATCACAGACAAAACTCAGGTATGGACTGACTTCATGGAAGCGGGACCTGTTTTGGAGGGTGTAAAGAAGTACATTCCTTTGAAGGTAAAGTTGATGTTTGATACATCTACCATGTCTTCAGGAATGATAGAAGTAGTTAATAAACAGATCGCAGAGTTCGAATGGCGTTTGAATGTATACTGTGATCCAGAGCAACCAGTTGATTAATGGAGATATTTGCTATGAACGAAACATGGTTAGCCCATCATGGGATTAAAGGCCAGAAGTGGGGTGTGAGGAGATACCAGAATCCTGACGGAACGCTTACTGAAGCTGGAAAGAAGAAATATAGTAAAGAGTACGCTAAACTCGTTGATAAAGCTGATACACGTGCTGCTAATAATAACCGAAAAAATTATACAAATATATATAATAAAGCAGCAAAAGAAATAAATGATAACGATTTATATGGAAAGTATAATAAGGAATTTGATGAAAAGAACGGTATAAAAAACAATGACCACGATTATTTAAATGACGAAGAGTATAACAAAGGTGCAGAAAAATTATGGAATGAAGTATTTACAAAACATTGGAATGAGGCGGCGTTTGAGACATTGAGTAAAGATAGAGATTTTAAAAAAGCCATGCAATTATGCAATAAATATATGATGCATAAATGGCAACCAGCAGCCATGGAAAACTATAAATTTTTAGGGGAAGCAAAGTATGAACAATGGTTAAAAGATCATAATATAGCATTGGATGATACAAATTCTTTCAAGCATCCTTCAGGAACTATAATTGATGGATATAAAAAACAGAATCCTCCGAAAAATGCTAAAGTTGATGGTCCACAAAAAAAGGAGCCCATTAGCACTAAGAGTTTCGCTGAAAAGAAAAAAGATTTCATGAAAACGTACAAGCCGGCAAAAGGATCTCAGAATAGTCTGTACGATATAGACGATGATGATCTGATAGAGATGGAGATAGACGATCCGGACTTTAGAAAGGAATACGGTGTATCCGATTCTGATTACGAAAGATGGAAAAAGACTGTACGTAATTAAAGGAGCTTAACATATGTCCCTATCTAATACTGCGACCCCGCGGTATTACGGGGAGTTTAGAGCTGCTGTACTGAGAGGAGAAATCCCAGTATGTAAAGAGATCTCTATGGAGATGAATCGTATAGACGAACTCATCGCAGATCGTAACATATTTTACGATGATGAGGCAACCGAACGGTTCATAGCATTCTGCGAAAACGAATTAACCCTTACAGACGGTTCTAATCTTAAACTCCTAGACACATTCAAGCTTTGGGCAGAACAGATATTTGGATGGTACTACTTTGTTGAACGAAGTGTATATGTTCCAGGAGCAAACGGACACGGCGGACGATACATCACAAAACAGATCAAGAAACGTTTGATTAACAAACAATATTTGATTGTTGCACGTGGCGCAGCTAAGTCCATGTATGCATCTTGCATTCAGAATTTCTATCTGAATGTTGACACATCTACAACTCATCAGATCACTACAGCTCCTACAATGAAACAAGCTGAGGAAGTGATCTCTCCGATAAGAACGGCCATCACGCGTGCGCGTGGGCCATATTTCAAGTTTTTAACCGAAGGCTCTTTACAGAATACCACCGGTTCACGGGCTAATAGAGTAAAGCTCTCATCTACCAAAAAGGGTATAGAGAACTTCTTGACGGGTAGTCTATTGGAAGTCCGACCGATGTCTATTAACAAACTGCAGGGTCTACGGGTAAAGGTGGCAACAGTGGATGAGTGGCTCTCTGGAGATCTTAGGGAGTCACCCATTGAAGCCATCGAGCAAGGAGCTTCCAAAGGAAACGTTCCGGATTACCTGATTCTTGCTACTAGTTCAGAAGGAACTGTGCGAAATGGATCTGGCGACACCATCAAGATGGAATTGATGGATATTCTTAAGGGAGAATACATCGATAAACACACGAGTATTTGGTATTACAAGCTTGACACTTTAGAAGAAGTAGGGCAGCCAGAAACATGGATTAAGGCTAATCCTAATCTTGGAGCTACTGTAAGCTACGAGGTTTACCAGCAGGAAGTCGAAAGAGCCGAGAAAGTTCCTTCAGCTCGAAACGATATTTTAGCAAAGCGTTTCGGAATTCCTATGGAAGGTTACACTTACTACTTCACATACGAGGAAACATTAGCACGAGATAGGAAGCGAGATTACTGGGGAATGGGTTGTTCACTAGGAGTGGACCTTTCGCTTGGCGATGACTTCTGTGCGTTCACTTTTCTGTTTCCTACTCCAATTGGAGAATTTGGTGTTAAGACCAGATGCTACATTACTTCACATACATTGATGAAACTACCTATAGCTATGAGACTTAAGTATGAGGAATTCATGGCTGAAGGCAGTCTTATTGTGATGGAAGGCACCGTTCTCGACATGATGCAAGTCTATGAAGATCTTGATTCACATATTTCTAAAATGGAATACGATGTGAGGTGTATGGGATTTGACCCATACAATTCAAAAGACTTCGTAGCAAGATGGGTGACCGAGAACAGTGCTTATGGTGTTGAAAAAGTAATACAGGGGGCAAGAACAGAGTCAGTTCCTTTGGGTGAGTTAAAGAAACTTGCCGAGGAACGACTTTTATATTTTGACGAACAACTCATGACTTTTGCCATGGGAAACTGTATTACTCTGGAAGACACAAACGGAAACCGCAAGCTTTTAAAGAAACGATATGAGCAGAAGATCGATGCTGTTGCAGCTATGATGGACGCTTATGTGGCTTATAAGATTCACAGGGAGGCTTTTGAGTGATGAATGAAACATGGTTAGCCCATCATGGGATTCCTGGAATGAAATGGGGCGTACGCAGATTTGAGAACAAGGATGGCACGCTCACAGAAGCTGGCAAATCTAGATATTCTAAATACAAGGAAGATAGAGATGCCAGAAAACAGGCTAAAAAAGAAAGAAAAGAAATTTATAGAAACAGAAAGACCCTGAGTGATCAAGAGCTTAACCAGATGCTTCAGAGACTTCAGAATGAAAAGAAATTAAAGGAAATGATGCATCCTGGACGAGCGTTTGTGAAAGATGCTATGAAGAGCGTCGGTCAGAAGGTTCTTGTTTCTGTTGCGGCTGGTACAGCTTTATACCTTGGCAAGGCAATAGCTACTGGTAAGTTCGATAATCAGGAGTTTGGTAGCGCCATATTCAATGGAGGGCCTAAGAAGAAATGAGCACATACATTATACCTGATAGATCCCAGGTTTGGTTGGCTCATCATGGTATAGCTGGTCAAAAATGGGGACATAGAAATGGTCCTCCGTATCCATTGGATGAAAAGGATCATTCTGCGGCTGAAAAGAAAGCCGGTTGGAAGAAAAGCCTTGACAATGATAAAAAAGACGAATCGAATAACAAAAGTACACCAGATAAAGAAAGCGATGATAAAGAGAAGTTCTGGACGGACAGCCGTAAAAAAATGGCTAAAAGAATAGCTATTGGAGCAGGTGTCGTTGCAGGAACATGTCTGGCTGTTTATGGAGCTAAAAAGCTTAATGATTCCGCCGTCGAGGGTTTAACTAAATCGTATAAGTATGCCGCGCAGCAATCATTGCAGTTGGCGAACGATCAGCGCAGATCATTACAGGCTTATACTAGCAACACTAGTGGTATTAAGAAAGGAATGGAATCTGCGCGTCAGGTTTCCAAAGATTTCCAGAATAAGGCGAAAGATAAGAATTATTCTCTTAAAGAGAAGATCGATTATCATGTACAGAAAGCCAAAGTTAAAGGCGATAAGAAACAGCTCGATTACAACAATGTGTATGGAATGAGCAAAATGGCAGAAAAGTACAATGACAAAATAGGTACTAAGCAGAACGGAAAGATCAGTATCTCCGAAGCGTATAAGAAGGCGGCTAAGGAAGCAACAAGAGCTGCCAATGAGTTGGAGAAAAAGGACAGCGTTCAGAACAGGAAATCTGTTGAAACATATCGCCAGATAGCTAAAGAGTACCAGAACAAAATAAAGAATAAAGATTACAATATCAAGGATCGTGCAGATTTTCAATTGAGCAAGCTCAAAGTTAAAGGCGAAAGAAAGAACCTGGATTACAATACCTTATACGGTGTAGATAAGTTACAGCAGGAATGGGTCAATAAGTTAAAGCCGGAATCTAGTGCTGCCGAAGGAGCTCGTTATACACGTGCAAAACTCGCAAAGAAATACCTTGGCAATTTGAGAAAGAAACGGTAGATAAGGAGCAAATTCAAAATGAAGGATAAAATGACGTTTGCAGCCAGGCTTAAGAATGCTTGGAATACATTCATGAACAAGGATCCAACTCCACGTTATGAGTACGGATCCCCGTACTTCACAAGACCTGACCGCACGACGCTTTCAAGACGAAACGAACGTACTATCGTAGCTGCTATTTACAATCGAATTGCCACAGATGCAGCACAGATTGAAATGAAGCATGTACGTTTAGATGATAACGATCGTTTCTTGGAAGAGATCGATTCTGGTTTAAACAATTGTTTGACTTTAGAGGCAAATGTGGACCAGACAGGAAGAGCTTTCATGCAGGATGCTATATTATCGATGCTCGATGAAGGCGTTGTAGCAATTGTTCCTACCGACTATTCCGAAGATCCGACAAAGACAACCGGATGGGATGTCTTGACTCTTCGAACCGGTAGAATTGTGGAGTATTATCCTCAGCATGTTAAAGTTGAGTGTTACGATGAGCGAGATGGTCGGAAGAAAGAAATGATTTGGCCTAAAACATTCGTAGCTATCATAGAGAATCCGTTTTATTCTGTCATGAATGAACGGAACTCGACCATGCAGCGATTAATTCGCAAACTTAGCCTGCTCGATACCATAGACGAAAAGTCCGGAGCAGGTAAACTTGATCTGATTGTTCAGTTACCGTATTTAGTCAAGACTGAAACCAGGCGGCAGCAAGCTGAACAGAGAAGAAAAGACATCGAACAGCAGTTAGCTGGCTCTAAGTATGGTATTGCTTATACAGATGCCACAGAGCACATAACTCAGCTTAACAGACCTGTTGAAAACAATCTGATGTCACAGATCGAGTATCTTACAAATCTTGTTTTCTCACAGTTAGGCATGACACAGGGCATTCTGGATGGCACTGCGGACGAGAAGACCATGCTTAATTACTATAATAGGATCATTGAACCAATTCTGTCTGCTATTGCAGATGAGATGAAGCGAAAGTTCTTGACAAAAACAGCAAGAACTCAGCATCAGTCTATCGAATTCTTCAGAGATCCGTTTAAGCTGGTACCTGCTGAGCAGTTGGCTGAATTGGCTGATAAGCTTACCAGAAATGAAATCGCTACTTCTAACGAGATCAGACAGATTATCGGTATGAAACCTAGCGATGATCCCAGTGCTGACGAGTTGAGAAACAAGAACTTATCTCAGGCGGCAGGAGAAGAAACACCGCCAATGCAAGAAAGCGAGGAAATTCAAAATGGTCCATAAAGGAAAAGAGTATGACTTTGTTGGATGGGCAACTCGCTCAAATGTAAGGTGTAGTGATGGACGTCGCATCATGGAAGACGCCTTTAAGGACTGCTGTGGAACAGTTCCTTTAGTGTGGAACCATGAGCACAATGATCCTTCCTATGTCTTAGGCCATGCTGACCTTGAAAATTGTAGAGGCGGTGTAAAAGCCTATTGCTCGTTCAACGACACCGAGAACGGTGAATTGTCCAAAGTTCTTGTTAAGCACGGGGACATTGTTGGACTTTCCATTTTTGCCAATCACCTGACTGAAAAGAATAAGGATGTTTGGCACGGAAACATTTGTGAGGTTTCTCTTGTTCACAAGGGGGCAAATCCGGGAGCATACATTGAGAATGTAATGGTTCATAGCGATACCGATGAAGACGCTGCAACCATTTACTTCTATGATCCCGATTTCCTGGCTCATAGTGGTTCCGAGGAAGAGGAAGAAGTGAAGGAAGAGACTACAGAGGAAGCGATCCAGCACTCTGACGAGGAAGCCAAAAAGGAGGAACCCAAAATGGCAGAAGAAACCAAAAAGAAAACAGAAGAAGATGACGGAGAAGAGACAATCCAGGACATCTTCAACACCATGAACGAAAAGCAGAAGAATGTCTGCTACGCTATGGTAGGTATGGCCCTTGAAGATGCAGCGAAGGGCAGTAAGTCTGATGATGACGAAGGAGGAAAAGAAGAAATGAAACACAATGCTTTTGAGCAGGGCGTGACCCGGAGAAACGAGAACGTAATCTGCCACGCAGATCAGGAAGAGATCATTGAGCTGGCGAAGAATGTCCAGGTGGGCAGCTTCAAGAATGCTCTCGGTATTTACATGGAAGACAATGAGCTGGCGCATTCCGCTGATACAGTAGGTGGTTTCACCCAGGATACGTCGCAGGACGGCAACATCACCTGGTTGTTCCCTGAATACAAAGATCTTAAGCCCGGCGCACCGGAACTCATCACTAATGATCAGGGATGGGTGGAGAAGGTTTTGGCAAAGGTTCATAAGAGCCCGATCAGCCGTATTCGTACTCGCCAGGTTGACATTCGGAACATCGAAGGCGCATTTGACAGCCTGAGAGGTAAAGGTTATCAGAAGGGTGCGCAGAAGCGTCTCTCCGGTAACTTCAAGCTTGCTCGCAGAAGCACCGATCCTCAGACGATCTACGTTCGTAACAGCCTGCACAGAGATGACATCATCGACATCACTGATTTCGATTATGTTCAGTATCTGTACAACATCGATCGTATGCAGCTGAATGAAGAGCTGGCAACCGCAATCCTGTTTGGTGATGGCCGTGAGGATTCCGATCCGGACAAGATCTTCCCTGAGCACATTCGCCCGATCTGGACTGATGATGAGCTTTACACCATTCACACTGATGTTGACATTGAAGGCGCAAGAGAAAGTCTGCAGGGAACCAACACCGCAGCTAATTTCGGTGATAACTACGTGTATGCAGAAGCGATCATTACGGCTATGCTGTACTCCCGTGAGAAGTATAAGGGATCCGGTCAGCC
>JAGCGE010000168.1 GCA_017649745.1 Clostridiales bacterium
CTTTGATATTTCTCCGGGGGAAGAATTGATTGAATGATTCCGGATATTTATCCGGTGGTTCTACTTGTCAAACTTGGGTATTTCTTTTTGTGCCCTTTAATGAGGAACCAGATCATATTCTCGTGGTGGTGCGCGAGGACTCCTTTCAAGTCAAACGGTTTTGCTGCCTTGGCCGTTTAATTCCAGATTTGGTTCCTCTTTAAAGTGCATAGAAAGTATATTTAAAGTGCATGAGAACTTACCTGATAAGGAGGGGAAGCGAATGGCTAATCGGGTAAAGTCATATGGAAGTGCGGCTCTTCGCAACCGCGCTCCTGCAATTAGCGTCGAAGATAGGGAAAATCAGATGATTGCAATGGCCGTTTCTACCGCAGAAGAGAAAATGAGGAACGGAACAGCCCCTACAGCAATTGTAGTTCACTATCTTAAGCTTGCAACCGTACAAGCGCAGCTCGAAAAGAAGAAGTTGGAAGCAGAAATTGCATTACTTGAGTCTAAGAAGGCACAGGCCGACTCTTCTGTTCGCCTTGAGGAACTGTATGCTGATGCTATTCGTAGCATGACACAGTACGGAAGCAGTATAAATAGGGAAGATGACGATGAGTAGGCATCGAATACACTTAGGCAAGAGTTATCACGAACTAATTTTGCTTCCGACCTATGAGGAGCGATATGAGTATCTTCGTATAGGTGGCGTAGTAGGCGAAGCTACTTTCGGAGGCGACAGATATTTAAACCAGGTTCTTTATACATCTAAAGAATGGCGTAGTTTTCGTGATGCCGTGATAATACGTGATAATGGATGCGACATGGCTATGGATGGATACGATATTCTTGACATGATTATTATTCATCACATAAATCCTTTAGATCCAGATGATGTTATCAAACGTAGTCCTTGTATCTTCGATATGGACAACGTAGTAAGTGTTTCACCAAAGACGCATAGGGCTATACATTACGGAAACAAGAGTTTACTCCCACAGGATCCGATTGAAAGACGGCCTGGGGATCACTGTGAATGGTTAATAGGCAGCCCGGTTCAAAACATAGTGAAAGGAGAACAACCATATGATGGGTATAATGGAAGAAAGCATCTTAAATACTATTAAAGATATGCTTGGTGTTAGCAAAGATGACTTTTCTTTCGACACCGATATCATTGTCCATATTAATACGACCCTCATGACGTTGCAGCAGTATGGGATCAGCCAAAAAGAGGGTTTCCGCATTACTGATGCCTCTCAGACGTGGGGTGAATTTCTTCCTGAAGAGAAGAAAGTCGATGCGACGAAGACCTATGTGTGGCTTAAAGTCAAAATGGTTTTTGATCCGCCTCAAAACTCATTTGTCATGTCTGCATATGAAGAAATGGCTAAAGAGCTCGAGTACCGCATTAAGGAACAGATAGAGGCTTATCCTGGAACTGTTCCGGAAGGTGAGGAAACCTCTGATTCGGATTCAGACAATGGCAATGGTCCTGGCTATATGAGGATGGTAAGCGAGCGTTCCGGTGGTGATGGCTAATGCTATCAAATACGGCAACTCCTGTATACTATGGACAATTTCGACAGGCGGTTCTTAACCGTGAGATTCCGGTATGCCAAGAAATTAGTCAGTATATGAACTTGTACGATTATCGTATAGAAGACAAGCGGTACTATTACGATGATCAGGCAATGGAAGGTTTTGAACTGTTTTGCGAGAATGAATTATGCCTTACAGATGGCTCTCCTTTATGGCTTCTTGATACGTTCAAACTTTGGGCAGAGGATCTGTTAAGTTGGTTTTACTATATCGAACAAACGGTTCCAAAACCTGATAAGCATGGCCAAATCCATTTTGTAAACAAACGTGTTAGAAAACGATTAATTAATATACAATACCTAATCATTCCAAGAGGCGCTGCGAAGTCAATGTACGACTTTGTAATACAAGCCTTTTTTCTTTTGGTTTATAAAAAGACAACACATCAGATCACGACAGCTCCGACAATGAAGCAGGCTGAAGAGGTTCTTTCACCATTCAGAACCTCCATTGCAAGAGCTCGTGGACCAATGATGAAGTTCATGACCGAAGGATCTCTCAATAATACGACTGGCAGTAAGGCTAATAGAGCTAAGCTTGCTAGCACTAAAAAGGGTATTGAGAATTTCCTTACCAATAGTCTTCTTGAGATTCGGCCAATGTCCATTCCGAAGCTTCAGGGTACTCGAAACGTGTGTTCTTCTGTTGACGAATGGCTTAGTGGTGAGATTCGTGAAGATGTTATTGGTTGTTTAGCACAGGGCGCTGCAAAAGGCGCACTTCCGGATTGGGTTATTATTGCAACTTCCTCCGAAGGTACTGTAAGAAATGGGGCGGGCGACGACATCAAAATGGAGTTGGAGACAATTCTTCGAGGCGAATACGTTAATCCGCATATCAGTATTTGGTATTATAAGCTCGATACAAAAGAAGAAGTCGGCGATCCGAACATGTGGCTTAAAGCCAATCCTAACTTAGGAAAGACTGTAAGTTGGGAGACATATCAGCTGGACAAAGAGCGTGCTGAAAGAAATCCGGCAGCAAAGAATGATATCCTTGCAAAACGGTTTAATCTTCCTATGGAAGGACACGCCTTCTTCTTTAGGTATAGTGAAACTCTTCCACACGGATATCGAGATTTCTGGGGTGCTCCTTGTGCTTTAGGTATGGATTTAAGTCAAGGTGATGACTTTTGTGCGTTTACATTCATTTTTCCAATGCGCAACGGTGGTTTTGGCGTAAAAACCAGATGCTATATAACCGAGTTAACGTATAGTCGTCTGACAAGCTCTATGCGAAATGAGTATAACAAATTCCTGAACGAGGGTAGCCTGATTATCATGCCAGGAACTGTTATAGATACTATGATGGTATACGAGGACATGGAACGTTACATTGTAGCATCTAATTATGACGTTAAAGCTTTAGGCTTTGACCCGTATAATGCTAGAGAATTTGTTGAAAGATGGTGCAAAGAATACTTTGAGCATGGCGTTGAAAAAGTCATTCAAGGTTCTAAAACGGAAAGTGTGCCACTCGGTGAACTTAAACATCTTGCGGAAGAAAGAATGCTCTTTTTCGATCAGCAGATGATGAAGTTTACTATGGGTAACTGTATTGTTCTTGAAGATAATAATGGAAATAGAAAACTTAGCAAGGCTAGATATGACCAAAAGATCGACTCGGTTGCAGCCATGATGGACGCCTATGTTGCGTACAAAATCCATAGAGAAGAATTTGCTTAAGGAGGGATTGTATGGGAGCCTATGAACTTTATTTAGCTCACCATGGTATTAAGGGCCAGAAATGGGGAGTTCGGCGTTATCAGAATGAGGACGGAACCCTCACTGCTGAGGGTAAAGCTCGTTACTTAAACCCCGATGGTTCGCTAAATGAGCTTGGTAAAAAAGAACTCGGCCGATCCGACAGGAAAGCTATTAAAGAAAATCAGACTAGAGCTCTGGTAAAACAATACAACGATGCTAATAAAAAGATGGAAGAAGCCTATAAAAAGGGCGATGAAGTGTGGGAAAAAGAAGGCGTCCACGCTAAGTATCAAGCCCTTGGTAAAAACTGGATTCAGAGAATGAGATCTGTATCTGCAGCTCAAAAAGGTAATGGAACAAAAGAAGCCAACGAATATCTGAAATCCTACAATGCAGCAAGTAAACACTATGAAGTTGGTGACGAGTACTGGGTCAAGGCTCAGGATATTTTTGATAAACTCGGCAAGACCGAAATCGGTAGAAAAAAAGCTGTTAAAAAGTATTCGTAATAGGAGGATGCCATTATGGATAAAAATGAGCATCTTGAACATCATGGCATTCTCGGAATGAAATGGGGCGTCAGAAGATTTCAGAACGAAGATGGCTCTCTGACGGCTCTTGGAAAAGACAGATACAATGGTGGTATAAATCCTGGATCTCCAGATCCGCCAAAGCACGCAAAAAGTGAATATGTTAAAAGAAGCCATCCTAAGAACGCCAAATATGAATATGATTCTGGAAGTAACTCATGGAAAATGAAGGATGCCAGGCATCTTACAGATGAAGAACTAAATCGAAGAAATAGTAGACTTCAGAGAGAAAAACAATATAAGGATTTGACTGAACCTCCCATTCGTAAAGAAACGAGGCAGGCTTTAAAGAAGATATTTGTAACCACAGCTATTGGGGTAGCCGCAGGTACTGTTGCCATTAAGTACAAAGATGTTCTTGCCACTGGTGCTGAATGGCTAACTACCGGAGCTGCTAAAGAATTCTTAAAGCATACTGTTAGAGGGTCTGTATGGGTTTTATAATCAAAATAATTTCTTATAAGGAGGTGAAGGTCATTGCTTGAAGAAAAACCGAGTTTCCTGAAACGATTAGCCCATGGCTGGAACGCTTTTAGAGAAAAAGATCAGACCACCATGATGAGACGTGATCTCGGTCCAGGATACTTATATAGGCCAGATAGAATTCCGTTAAGAGTTGGAACAGAGCGTTCAATTGTAGCGGCAATTATTACACGTATAGGAATAGACGTAGCTAGTTTAACATTTAAACATGTCCAATTGGATGCAGACGGCCGGTATTGCGAAGATCGCGATTCAGGTCTTAATTATTGTCTAAATACAGAAGCCAACCTCGATCAATCAAGCCGAGCATTTATACAGGATCTTGTTGAAAACATGTGCGATGAGGGTGTCATTGCAGTGATGCCGGAGGCTACCGATTTAAGCCCCCTCGCAACCGCCGGGTTTGACATCAAAAGTATGCGAGTAGGCAAGATCATCGAGTGGTTTCCGGATTCTGTTAAGCTGAAAGTATATGACGTTCGCGATGGACATAAGAAAGAGATAATTCTGCCTAAGCGGTTTGTAACTATTGTTCAGAATCCTTTGTACGATGTGATGAATGAGCCTAATTCAACGTTGAAAAGGCTTACTCATAAATTGAATCTTCTCGATGTCATTGATGAAAAGACAAGTTCCGGAAAACTTGATCTGATTATTCATCTTCCTTATGGTGCAAAGACTGATGTTCAAAGGCAGTCTATTAAGCGCAGAAGAAGAGAGATTGAAAGTCAACTTGAGAATAGTAAGTACGGAATTATCTACACTGATGCCAGTGAGAAGATCACACAGCTGAATCGACCCATCGAAAATCACCTCATGGAGCAAATCGAGTACCTGACGAGTATGCTATATAGCCAGTTAGGGATGACGAAGGAAGTCCTTGAGGGGACTGCTGATGAGAAGACGATGCTGAACTATTATAGCCGAACGATCGAACCTATCGCCAGCGCAATTTGCGATGAAATGAATCGTAAATTCCTGAGCAAAACGGCAAGATCTCAGAACCAAAAGGTCGTGTTCTTCCGTGATCTCATCAAATTGGCTCCACTGGATAGTATTATCAATGCCGGTAGAGACTTTACAAGTAGTGAGATCATGACCCCGAACGAGGTACGTCAGTGGATTGGTTTGAAGCCAGCCTCTGATCCAAGCGCTGATGAATTCAGAAACCGGTACATCAACGCGAGCCCCGGAACGGAGGGAGGGCCACCCGCTGCAGAGGGAACAATTCCTGATAATATTGTTGATATTAGTCAGAAGAAAGTGTCCTCTATATCGGAGTCTAATTCCAGGGGGAATCTCGCTAGCGTAAAGGTTTCTGAAATTTAATCGGTATTGGTGATCAAAATACGGAAGAAAGGACGGAGCAAAATATACTATGAGCAACAAAATCCAGAAATGGGATTTTAGTGGCTGGGCAACCAAGAATGATATGCTGTGCAAAGACGGACGAACTATTCGTAAGAACGCTTTCGCAGCCGATGACGGCAAAATTGTTCCTCTTGTTTGGATGCATCAGCACAATGATCCTATGAATGTTCTTGGTCATGCTTTGCTGGAGAACCGTGAAGAGGGTGTTTACGCCTATTGTTCCTTTAACGATAGCCCATACGGTCAGCAGGGCAAAGAAATCGTTCGTCATGGTGATGTTGTTAGCCTTAGTATTTGGGCTAATGAACTTGACCAGAATGGTGGAAACGTTCGCCATGGAAGCATCAAAGAAGTCAGTGTAGTACTCGCTGGAGCTAATCCGGGTGCCATCATCGACTTCCCGATTCTCGCACATAGCGATGAAGAAGAGTATACAGAAGCATTCATTCGCGTTGATGAGCCTATTGAACTTTATAACGAAAGTTCGCTTTCTCATTCCGATGATGAAAATGGCGACAATATTCAGCACGGTGAAGAAGATTCTACATCAGGAGAAGATGACCCTACGGTAGAAGAAGTTCTCGATACCATGAACGAAGAACAGCTTCAGGCAGTAGAGTTTCTGATCGGAGCAGGTCTTTCTGGAGGAGAGCTTCAGCAGTCCGATCCTAGTATGGACGGCACAGAAAATACAATCTCCCATGCTGAGGGCGAAGAAGGCGGAAGAACCGTTAACGACATCGTCGAAACAATGACCCCCATGCAGAAAAAGGTAACACAGTACTTGGTAGCTATGGCTATTCAGAGTAAAGATGGTCAGCAGACCGAAGACAAAACAGCAGAAGCTGCTGTACATTCTGACGAAGAAGGAGAGGAATTTGTAATGCCTACTAACACTTTCGAAGCTTTCGGTAATGAGAGCAAGGTATCCAAGAACTTCATGAGCCATGCTGATGGTATTGAAATCATCAAGCTGGCCAAATCCAATGGCGGCATGAGTCTGCGCGCTGCATATGATATCTATGCTGGCGATCACCAGAAAGAACTGATGCATGGTGAAAACGATCTGGGCTTTAGGGATATCGCAACTCTGTTCCCTGACTATGCCCTGCTGAATGGTCCGGCTCCTGAAACCCTGACTACTGACCAGGGCTGGATTTCCAAAGTTCTGAAGAAGGTTCGCAAGAGCCCGAAGAGCCGTCTGCGCGTGCGCTATGCAGATGCCCGTGATATTTCCACCCGTCGCGCCCAGGGTTATGAAAAGGGAACCCAGAAGCAATTCATGGGCAACCTGTCTCTGCTGGGTCGTACTGTCGATCCTACCACTGTTTACAACCTGGATCATCTGGATCGGGACGATATCGTTGATATTACCGATTTCAACCTGGTTGACTACATGTATCAGGATCAGAACCGCAACCTGAAGGAAGAAATGGCGCGCCAGATCATGATCGGTGATGGCCGTAATGGTGATCCCGAGAATGGCAAGCCCATCGATGCCACCAAGATTATTCCGATCTGGGGTGATGATGAGCTGTTCGCCATCCATAAGGTGGTCGATGTTGCCGCTATGCGTACATCCATGAACGGTACCAACTCCACCGCGAACTTCGGTGATAACTATGTTACCGCTGAGGCCGTGCTGCAGACCATTCTGTATGCTATGGAAGAGTACAAGGGATCCGGTTCTCCTGACTTCTACTGCACGCCCCATCTGGTCAACGTTATGCTGCTGGCCCGCGACCTGAACGGCCGTCGTATTTATGACAATACGAATGACCTGAAGGCTTCCCTGAATGTTAACGAACTGATCACTGCCGAGCAGTTCACTGGCAAGACCAGGACTGTTGTTGTTAACGGCCAGGAGGAGACCCGTCGGCTGCTTGGTATTCTGGTTAACCTGGATGACTACACTGTCGGCGCTACCAAGGGCGGTGAAATCACTCATTTCACGGATTTCGATATTCGTTTCAATGAGCACCTGTCCCTGCTGGAAACCCGTTCTTCCGGTATGCTGACCCGCGTTAAGTCTGCTATCATCCTGGAGGAAGTCGTAAACCCTTAATTGGCTTCACTGTTGAACCGGAAGATGGTGAAGCAACAGTCCTGGGAGAAACAGTAAGTGACCTGCAGGAAGACATTACCATCACTAATGGCGGTGTCTCCGGTCAGCGTAGTGTGATTAATGGTACGCTCCATTATGTCACAGACTTTACTACTTTCTCAGAAGATCCGGAACTTCAGGAAGGCAATTATCTTGCCCTTCGTGTAGACACAGATGATGTGGATGATGAAATCACTGTCGAGCTCCTCGGCGATAACACCGGAACTCCTGAGACCCTGGATGCTGATCGGAATATCGCACTCCGCATCACAAATCCGAGGACTCAGAAGGTTCGTGTAGTTGTCAACCATACGAATATTGACGAAACAGTCAGTACAGAGGAAACGACTCTGAATCTGTCCGGTCTTATTCTGGAGTCAGCTCCTGACGAACCCTGAGGTGAATCAAAATGAAATTCTCCGGCATCATTGGCTTTTGTAAAACAGTAGAGGGAACCGGAGAATGGGGTAAAGGAAAATGGGAAGACGAGGTTACGGAAAAACCGTACAAAGGTGATATTATCCGTAACCGTCGTCGTTTTCAGGCCAATAGTGAAACTGTTCATAAAGATACTATAGTTTCGAACACTATAAGCATAACTGCGGATGATTACTTGTATAAGAATTTCGGTACTATAAAATACGTGGAATGGATGGGGCAGTATTGGGAAGTTTCTGACATAGATGTCGATCGGCCTCGTATTCTCATTTCTTTAGGAGGGATATATAATGGACCGACGGCCCGAAGTTCAGAACATGCTTGAAGCGTTGTTCGACAGTCAGCCACATGTCTATTTCCAGCCTCCTGAAAATTTCGTATTGAAGTACCCGTGTATAGTGTTTTCATTGAACGATATTCCAACCAAATATGCAAATAATTCCAAATATCTTGATTGGAGAGAGTATCAGTTAACGGTTATTGACAGAGACCCGGATTCTACTCTACGAGAAAAACTAATCAAGTTGGACCAAACGAAGTTCATCCGACAATATGTTAAGGATGGACTCAACCATTTTATCTTCTCTTTAATCCATTAATAAAGGAGGAAAATACTTATGCCTAAAGCGGTATGGGACCTGGAAGGTCAGAAAGAGTACGAGGTTGGCGTAGACCACTGCATTATCTACAAATACAACTCCACTACTCAGAAGTGGGAAGGTGTTCCGTGGAATGGTATCACCAATATTACGGAAAAACCTACTGGTGCCGAGGAAACTGAACTGTGGGCAGACAACCTGAAATACGGTTCTCTGCGTGCTGCTGAAAAGTTCGAAGGAACTGTCGAAGCGTACATGTGGCCCGATGAATTTGAATCCTGTGACGGATATGCTCCTCTGGGCAATTCCGGCAATCAGGCAAAGATCAAAGTCAGCCAGCAGGCTCGTGAAACGTTCTGCCTGTTCTACAGGAATAAGATCGCGAATGATCTGAATCCTGAAGCTGGTTATCGGTATCATCTGGTGTATGGCGCGACCTGCTCTCCGAGTGAGAAGTCTCACGACACCGTGAATGACAATCCTGACGTTTCCACCTACAGCTGGGATTTCACGACTATTCCTGTGAATGTCCCGGATCGTAAGCCGACTGCCCACATCATGTTTGACAGTACGGACTTCGCGTCCTCTGCGGATCAGGCTGTTCTGCAGACCCTGCTGGATAAACTGGAAGGTACTGATGCTGGTGATGGAAAGACGGATGCTCCGCCCACTATGCCCACTCCTGCTGAACTGAAAACCCTTCTGGCAGCGTAAGAGGTACAACCAAGGGAGGCTCAGCGTTTGGGCCTCCCTCTTTTTTATTTGAAAGGAGAATATTACCATGATTACAAAAGTTATTCCTTATCATGATCTTGATGGAGATCCCAGGGAAGATGAGTTCTATTTCAGTCTGAATGAGGCACAGATTGCAAGACTGAATGGTGAATTTCCTGGTGGGCTTCAGAACTACATTCATCGTGTTCTGAAGGAAAAGAATGTTAACGAGCTGTTCAGAGTTATTGATACGCTCGTACAGGCGGCGTATGGTGAGCGTATTGGCGATAAGTTCGTCAAGAAAGCTCCGAATGGTCAGCCGCTTTCTGATTTCTTTGTTAATACAGAAGCCTACGACTTCCTTCTGGCAGAACTGGTAAAGTCTGAAGATAATTTTATTAACTTCTTTATTGGCTGCCTCGGAACTAAGGCACAGGAGAACGCCAGAAAGAATTATGAGGCCGCTAAGGCTAGTATTGCTGGCGGAGCAACACCGAGTGAAGCGCTAAAAGTATTGTCCAATCCGACTCCTCCTATGAATTAAGAGAAGGGGATTGAGAATGCTGCAGCTTGTTATAGAGGATAGATCCCTATACGACGAAAAGAATGAAACATTTCTTAAAGTAAAAGGGCAAACCATTCAATTAGAGCATTCTCTAGTATCAGTATCCAAATGGGAATCAAAATGGAAGAAACCTTTCCTAAGCACTAAAGAAAAGACACATGAAGAAACACTTGACTATATACGTTGCATGACAATCACACAAGGCGTTGATCCATTACTATACCTGGGTATTACTGATGCTCAAATAGATATGGTCAACGCTTATATGAATGACCCAATGACGGCCACAGTTTTTGGCCAAGACGAGAGAGATGTTACAAAGTCGAGTCCACGAAATAATAATAAGCCTATTACAAATGAGGAAATTTATTATTACATGGATGAATACAGGATTCCACATTCATGCGCCAAATGGCATCTTAATCGTCTGCTAACTCTTATTAGAGTACATAGTGCCAAGAATAAACCGCAGAAGAAGCAAAAAGTATCTGCTGATGCTAGAGCAGAGCGCAGTAAGGTGAATGCTGCCAGACGAGCTAAATTGCACTCTCGCGGGTAAATAAAGTGAGGTGTTTAAATGATTACGATCAAGCATGAAGGCAGTTTTAATTCTATTGAGAAAATTCTGAATAAGGCTTTGAAAAGGGATTATTTAAACATCATATCTGAATATGCCGACAAGGGAGTAGCTGAGTTGAAGAAGGCGACACCTTCTGACTCTGGTAAAACGGCCAATTCATGGGGTTACGAAATTATTGATAAGAAAGGAATTGTTACAGTCTATTTCACTAATGACAATATTGAAAACGGACTGAACATTGCTATCCTTCTTATATATGGCCATGGAACGAAAAATGGTTCATATGTACAGGGCAATGATTTCGTAACCCCTGTTATCAACAGGGTGTTTAAAGATCTAGCAGATAAAATGTGGAGGGAGGTTACAGAGTAAATGGCCGCAGATGAAACTCGGATTCTTCGAATGCAATTCGACAATAGCAAATTCGATAGAAGAATTGCTAAGAGTCAGAATAGTCTGGAAAAGTTTAAGGAAGCTCTGAACTTCGATGAAACCTCCAGAGGATTACAAAATTTTACGAAATCGGCAAATGGACTTGATTTTTCAGGCCTGTTTGATAATATCCAGCGTCTGACTGACCGATTCACAGGACTCGGCGACGTTGGAGATTATATTTTACGCAGAATAAGATCTGGATTCGAGTCGGTTGCTATGAGCGCCGAGGCACTCGTAAAAAGTCTTAGTTCTGCTCAGGTTAAAATTGGTGAGAATAAGTATAGTGCCTTGACCAAGGCAGTTCAAACGATTGTCGCTGGTGGAGAAGAAACTGAAGAACACGCATACGACGTTATGAGTCGTGTTATGGAATATACCAATCAGACAAGTCATAGTTTTGAAGTTATGGTTGGTCGTATTTCTTCACTTAACTCCGTCGGTGTTCCTCTTGAAAAAGCAGAGCGTCTGCTTGAGGGATTTGCAAACTCGGCAACTAAAGCTGGCGCTGATGCAGGCAGGGCTGCTACTGCTATGGAAGTATATTCTAAAGCTATGGGCAGCGTTCTTACTAAGCAGGAATTTGACACGCTCAATCTTACTGCCAAAGTCGTAACCAAAGAATGGCGTGAGGGAATGATTGAGGCTGGACTGGCTACAAACAATCTGGAACGCAGCACTGATGGTACTATTCGAACGGCCAAGAAATTCGGAAAACAGGTTGAAGTTACAGCAGAAACAATCGAAAATACTTTGATGAAAAAATGGGTTACCAGAGATACACTGCAGGCCTTTGGCGAAAAGTATATGTTTGGTGAAACCATTGAAGATCTTAAGCATCCTGAAAAAGCTCTAGACAGTTTCGGTAAGACTGCATATTTGACAGGTCAGCGAGCTCTCACCTTGGCTGATGCATTTAATGCAATGAAAGAATCCGTTTCCTCTGGGTGGATGGAATCTTTCCGCATTATATTCGGTGATCTGACGGATGCCATCGAATTGTTCACCAATATCGCAGATAGAGCTATAGAGTCACTTGAACGAATCAGTGAAATTAGAAATAACATCTTAAGATCCTGGAGACTTCAGGGCGGAAGAGACAGTCTTATTGACCTTATCCTTGGCGATTATGGAAAAGAGACTGCTGAAGGAGCATACGGTTTCCTTGATATTATTGATGATGTTGGAAAACTGATTTACAGAGGCATTGCAGACTTGTTCGGCCTTTTGCCGACCCGGATGATCGGCTGATGTTCCAGAACGATCCTGAGTATTTTGCCTCATGGCTTGGCATTAAAGCCGCAGAGATTTCAAAGGGCTTTGAGGATTTTATTCAGAGCATCAGAGATTGGTTTGGTGAAACCATCGAAATCGGTGGAAAAACCACAACTCGCCTCGAAGTGCTTCATAGTGTTATTGATGGTCTGGTAGCCGCTCTTGGACTCGGTCTTCTTGTAATTCAGGGGCTTTATACCTTTGTTACGACACTTGGATCGCAGCTTGAGCCTTCCATTAATAACATTTTAGGGATGTTCGGACTTCTTGGAAGCACACTTTACGGCGATGTTTGGGATGCTGCACGAGAAGATACCATTACTCAATTCTTTGAGCAATTGGCAATCACATTTAAGCCGCTTACTGACGGTATTAATGATATTGTGCAGGCGTTTACTGATCTAATCGGGATTCTCGTCGAAACAGATCAGCAAAACGGAGGAAGTAAGAGCGTATTCCAATATATTGGGGATGCACTTAAATGGGTGGCTGGGATTATAAGTGCCGTCGGTACTCCGATTCTTACTTTCCTTAAGAACATCATTCTTGCAGTCAAAGACTTGTTAACAGGTGCCGATGCTGAGCATGCTGAATCAAAAGGTGTGTTTGGTGCTATTGGTGATCTATTCACAGGAATCTTGTCTGCATTTGGTGAAGGTGGAGCTGAAACCCTTCATGAACGTCTGCAGAAGGTCGCCGGTTGGTTTAAAGAGGTCAATCTTGGGACCATCCTTAAACTCGTCCTTGGTGGTATTATGGTAGCAAAGTTTATTCAGATGATCCATAACACCTCTAAGGCATTTAAGAGAATCGGTGAATTCTTCGAAGATCCTGGTGGAAACTTCAAGCAGGGCTTTGTCGGAAACTATGAATGGTTCTCCGAGAGGCTATTGAATATCGGTAAGGCTATAGCCACAATCGCTGGTGCTGTTGTAGTACTTGGTTCTTTGCCGACTAATTCTCTTATTCAGGGAGTCGTTGCTACAGCGGCCATCATGGGTGCAATGTTCTTATTTGTTAAAGCATTTAGCACCGTTAAAGGAACGTTCCTTCAGCAGATGGCAGTTACCAATACAATCAGAAGCATTGCCAATTCCATGTCCAAACTTTGTATTTCTCTTGGCATTCTCGTAATGGCATTGTCACCGTTAAAAGACATGGAGTGGTCGCAATTCGGTAAAATGATGGCCGGATTGGGCGGTGTTCTGCTTCAGCTGATTGCATTCATGATTGTAACATCAAAATTACCGATTGGTGTAGGACAACTTGGAGGATTCATAGGTTTTGCCCTTTCTATTGGTATTCTTGTAAAGGCAATTCAACCGTTTGCCAATATCAATTGGCCTCAGTATGCTCAAATGATGGCTGGCCTCGCTGGCGTTCTTCTCGAGCTTATTGGCTTCATGCTTCTTACAAGTTATTTGCCAATAGGTACCGGCCAACTTGGAAAATTTATAGGTTTTGCTCTTTCAATCGGCATTCTAGTGCAAGCGATACTTCCGTTCGCCAGTATGAACTGGGAACAGTATGGAAGATCCATGGCAGGCTTAGCTGGAGTATTACTAGAACTTATAGGTTTTATGCTCCTTACAAGTTATATGCCAATCGGTACTGGTCAGCTTGGAGGGTTCATAAAGTTTGCGCTTTCCATGGCCATACTAGTATTAGCAATACAGCCATTTGCCAGTATGAACTGGGATCAGTATGCCAGAGTAATGGCTGGCCTCGGCGGAGTGTTGCTTGAAATTGTAGCCTTTATGGAACTCTTTAAAGTACTTGGTCTTTCCACAAAGGCATTGAAATTTGATGGAATAATTATATTTACACTAGCCATAGCACTCCTTGTAATGGCAATAAAGCCGTTTGCAGACATGTCATGGGAGAGCTACGCCAGAGTAATGGCCGGTCTTGGCGGTGTTCTTGCTGAGATTATTCTCTTTATGGAAGCTTTCAAGATATTAGGTCTTTCGACAAAAGCATTGAAATTTGATGGAATAACATTGTTTGCCGCGGCTATAGCAATTTTGGTATATGCTATTCAGCCATTTGCTGATATGACATGGGACCAGTATGCTACAGTTATGGCAGGTCTTGGTGGAGTACTTGTTGGCGTGATCGCTGCTCTTGCACTGATGAAAGTTGTAACGAAGAGCATGACAATGTCCGGTTTTGCTAAGGTGGCTTTATCACTAATTGCTATAGGCATGGTGATGGGCTCCTTTGCAAACGCTCTTTCTAAAGTGAAAGATATGAAATGGGAAACCATAATGGCCTTTGCCGTTGGTTTATCAGTCGTTCTTATAGCTTTGGGAGGAGCTCTTGCCCTTACCAGTAAGTTCGGAAGCATCAAAGGCATTCTTATACTTGCAGCAGGCCTTGCCGCCATCATTGCAGTTCTGGCCACTCTTGGACCGTGGCTTATGACTAGTCTTGGTCGAGGGCTGGCTGATATGTCTGGTTATATTGCTACAATGGCAGACATGTTCCAGCTGTTCTCTGATCGTATGGCTGGAGTAAATGACGGTGCTGTAGGTAAAGCTCAGGGCATTGTTGATGGCATTAAGGCACTAATGGGAAGCATCGGTTCGGTGGGTCAGCTAGTTAGTAATACTTCTGGATTCGCCACCGCGATGTTCAATTTAGGAACCGCGTTTGAGATCCTCGATACTCATACAGGAAAAGTGAAAGATTCAACGGGTGCTACGGTAATTAATCTTGTAAAGGATCTTGCTGGTTGCGCCGATGATCTTGAGACTATTTCTAATATGAAGATCGGCGAACTGGCTTTGAGGTTGAACGATCTTGGCGGTGCTATGATGCTGTATGCAGCTGGTAGTGATTCCATGATCGGAATAGACCCCAACCAGACACCAAATATTGAAGCGGCATTAACTCTTCTTAAAGGCATTTCAGAGGCTATGTCCAAAGAAACCGGAGTGTTCTCTATACCGAATAATCTTCCTTCAGAGGGAGAACTTGGTCACTTCGGAAATCAGCTCGCCGCATTAGCAGGAGCATTGATTAAATTTGAAGAGGCAGGCTCTGGAATAGGTCTTGGTTCGCATAACGCCCTGAAGACTCTTGAATTCTTTAGAGATCTTAAGCGAGATCTGATGGCTTATGATACGTTCAATGATCTGAGCGTAATAGGCGAATTAAATAGCGAATTCGAAAGTGCAAGTCTTAATACCAACTCATTGACTACGTTTGGAACAAATATTGAGCAACTTGCTATAGCCCTTGCTACATTTGTAGGAAAGACTACAACCGTTGATGAAATCACTGGTGAATCAAAATCGATTGATTTCGAAGGCGGAATAGCAGCATTGGAAAGATTTGCCGAGATGCAGAAGAGACTTTCGCAGATTAAATTCGGCGGTTGGATCTCCATTCTTCATGGCAATGGTACCAAGCTTAGTGATTTCGGAAATGATATTCAGCTGCTTAGCAGTAATCTTATGACGTTCTCTAATAAGATCAGCGGACAGGGAGCTGAGGGGACAGCTGGAGTCCAATTTGATGGCGAAAAGACAACAGAAGTCCTCAACATCCTTGACAGTATGATAACATTCCTTTCGAACGTAAATACTAAACTTCCTAAACTTGGTGGCTTAAGCAATTTCTTTACGACATTGTTTAGCGGTCGTGAGTATTCGTTTAAAGATCTTGGCGATCAGGTCGGCCAAATGGGTGAAGGTCTCGGAAAATTTGGAGAAGGCCTTAACACAGGAAACTGGAGCAAGGGATCGGCGGAAGGTGCTAAAAATGCTCTTGACGCTCTTGATTCTGTACTCGCCATCATGATAAGGCTTGGACAACTGCATGAGCAGAGCAGCATCTACGGCGGTTACTTGTTTGGAGCAGGAACGGAACTTAACGCATTCCTCGAAGGAATCGTTCTGGATTCTGACAAAGCAGGTATCACGAATCTTGTAGCTATCATGAGTCAAATCAGTGACGAATTTGCCGAATACGGCGATATTGATGCTTCCAAGATTGAGATGTATAGCACGTTCCTCCAGGCTCTTGCTGCATTAGCGAGTGTGAATCCTGAATACGACTGGAAGGTTGTCGGTATAAATATCGACGCCGGAATCGCAGAAGGTCTTGCACAGGGAACTAATGATGTAACGGCTGCTGCTAAAACTGTAGCCAGAGCAGCATATGAAGCTGCAATGGAGGAACTGAACGCTCACTCTCCTTCCAGACTGTTTATGGAAGTAGGCGGCTACATCGGCCAGGGAATGGCGATAGGTATTCTAGACTCTTCCAATCTCGTTGCCAATGGTATGGAAGATACTACTAAGGTAGCTGTAACCGAAGCTGGAATCATGCTTGCTGCCGTGAGTCAGGCACTTGCCGAAGACATGGATTCTCAGCCAACGATAACACCAGTACTCGACTTGTCTAACATTCATTCCGGAATGCGAGACTTCAATAGGAACTTTACTGGTTGGTCTGTTGGCATTGATGCCGATAGGTCCGCGGCAATGGCATATAGAGCTATGCCAGAATTCTCGAACGGTGCTATAAATCAAAATGGAACCGATTTGAGTGGAATCAAAGGACAACTGGCTAGCATTGAAACCAGCATGAACGAACTCGGCGAAAGAATAGCTAACATTAAGATCGTTCTCGATACCGGCGTAATGGTTGGTGAAATGAGCGATGGAGTCGATGAAAACATCGGAATGAAAGAATTCTATTCGTCACGAAACAACTGATAGATTGACCCTCTAAGATACAATCTAATGTAAAATAGAGGGTCTTTCTTTTTTAGAAAGGAGGTTTGATCCCGTGTACGATATCTATATGAAAAATTATGTTGATACTAACGGGGTCTACCAGACCTCTCACGAGTTTTTAGTTTATTCTGTTCCGATTGTAACAAATAAGGAACGGGCATTTATTGATCCGACCGTGTCTGTTGAAATGGGCAAAGCTGGATCATTTGAATTTTCGATCTCCCCTAAAAATCCATATTATAATAGTTGGAAGCAGATGAAAACTATCCTTAGGGTGGTTTATGATGGAAGTACAATTTTTAGGGGAAGAGTACTAACCATTAGTAAAAATGACATTACTGGAGTCAAGAAAATTCATTGCGAAGGTGATCTGGCTTACTTGCTGGACAGTCAGCATACTCCGGTAAAGCAAGAAAAAAGGCCTGTAATTTCAATATTTAATTACCTCGAACAGTTAATTGCCGGTCATAATGATCAGATGCTCATTGATGGTGAACAGGATAAGACATATGCTCTTGGAGAAGTTCCCGGCAATTACACTAATGCAACGCCTGAAAGTCAGAGAGTTCATACTGATGCTACCTTGAATTTCGGTAGCGACAGTTGGGAAAATACGATGACCGCTCTGGACAACCTTGTCAAGCAGTATGGTGGCTATTTGAGAACCAGGTATGTCAGTGAAGTTCAGATACGAATTGACTGGCTTGACAATTGGTTTGATGCTAATCCTAACGGGACGAAACAAACCATTCGAGTTCGAGAAAACCTAATTAATCAGGATAGCAGTTCCGAGGTAAATAATATTTTTACAGCACTGATTCCTCTTGGCTCGTCCCAGAGCGAAGAAGTGAATATAAAAGGGTACAGAACAGACGTTCATGGGAATAATAATTATATTCTTGTTCCACAGATCGTTGGACTGTACTCTGATGCACAGCTGAACATTGGTTATCATACAAAATCTGATTACCAGAATGCAATAAATAATTATGGCGTTATATTTAAAACCCAAAAGTTTGATAACGCAGACACGCAGGAAAAACTGTTCAACTATGCTACAGATTTCATTAAAGAAAATTATGTCGGAGGTTTAACTGGTTTCACAATTGGAGCAGTTGATATGCATCATGTCAATGGCTCTGTTGTTAAATATCTGGTTGGTGATCGCATCCCAGTTCAGTATCCTGATCATGATAATCGAACTGGGGAAACGCCTCCTTTAATTACCAGAACCGTTACTGCGATTGCTATTAAATATGTCCTTCATAATCCTGAAAAGAATGAGTATAGTTTGGGAATACCTAACAACCTTATTCAAAGAAAATATGGGACAAATAAAAGCAAGAAAGGCAGTAGTGGTGGAGGAAGCAAGAAACAGCAGGAAGATGAAGATATTCGTAAAGCCATGGATAATGACAGAAGCGAAGTTGGGGTACTGGCTTGGAACTATGTCATTAATGAAAAGTATAACAATGCCGAGTACCAGAAGCTTCTTCAGGAAGACCCCAATCTTCAGTATGCTCCTACTGTTTTAAAGTCTACTAAGACTGTTATCAAGGGCGTTCTTCAAAATGATCCAAGATATAAAGAGACGTTCCAGACTATTATTCTTGATGGTAATACTGGCGAAGTCGGCTTTATGCAAAATCCAGCCCTTGGTGAGATGGCTAAAGCGACTAAATCGTTGCTTATCAATGGTTTCTCCGGCAAGATATCCATTAAAGAACTACTGTCATCTGGCCAGCAGACAACTCCTCAAACGTTGATGGAGATGTATAGTGATCCTCAAAAGTTTCTTAACTTCCAAATCTGGAAGAAGGGAAAACTAAAAGAGAGTCAACAAGCTACCCTTGCTGCTATGATCAGTGGTGAAGATGGCACTATTGCATCCATCATAAATAAGCTAGGACTTGATGGATCCGGACTGCAGGCTACCATCATTCAAGACGGTCTTACCTCTATGCTTAAATTCTTTAATCCGTTAACAGCATCGAGCCAAAATCCAGAGCAGACTGCTGAAATTGATGGCGGTGAAGGAACAGGTAAAATAGGTAAGACTGTAAACAATGAGTGGCAAGTAAAGCTGAACGATACTGTTACTTATGTTGATCAAGATGGAAATACACAGACATTGAACGGTTTTGTATCAGCTAAAGATTTTAACATTCCAGAAATAGCTAGTTTTAAGACTAAACTGGTTGTTGTAGATAATCTTATTGCCAATCGAGCTACAATTGGTCAGTTAAATGCTCAAAAAGCTCGCATTGATACATTATTTACCGATAAACTAAGTGCCAATGATTTGTATGCCAGCATTGCTGCACTCGATACGGTCAGCGTAAGAGCACTAACGTCCGCTCGTGGAGGTATTAGTGTATATTCTGTAGGAACTACGATGTTCTCTCAAGGCGGGGTAGACTGCTACCTGCCGAATGCTTTGAACGCCGTTCAAGTGGTGCCTGTCGGAAATACAGGGCAGTACAAGCTGCAATATAAGAAGTTTTCTACAGACGATTGGACGGACGCTGGAACTTTTGATCGAGCCGATGGAAACATTACTGGGGCCTGGTCCGGAGGCGTTTTCACAGTAAAAGACTCTAATAACGTTGAGCGTCTTTCTACTAAAATATGGGCCCTTTTACCAGATTCTGAGTCTCCAGTTACCGTTACAGGCAAAGTAGTTTCCAGAGATTTTAGGGCAATGTATGGTCCAGATGACGAACATTTATATTCTATCGGTCGTACATACCCTGTTTCAATGGACGCCAGCGATGTCTATGACAACGGTTGGGGAGCAGTTGGTTTAAATATTGATACTGCCAATCATAAAATCACCAAAACCACCTCTGCTACGAAAGAAGTGGCCATAACAGCCGGTCAAGGTGGTATTACCTGGGATTCAACCACCAAGCGTTTCAAATGTAAAGGCGTCGCTTATGCTGCTGGAACTCAAATTGCTGAGTCCGCAACGGAAAGTCTATCTAATATCATCAAATTGGAGTTTGGCGAATTCTCTGGGAGCGGCTCCAGCAAAAAGCGGTCTGTAACAGTTTATAACGGATCGGATGCCACTAATGTAACCTCTGAAATTACAGACTACGGCGACGGATATGGTGCTGGTGATAGTGCTGGAAGAAGTGCTATGGGTGTTGGCGTTGATGGCACTAGTATAAAGGCTATCCAGTCAGCAACCAAGAGCATAGCTATAACAGCAGGACAAGGCGGTATTACATGGGACAGTGATGCCAAGCGTTTCAAATGTAAAGGCGTCGCTTATGCCGCTGGAACACAGATAGCTGAATCCGGAACAGAAAGCCAGTCTAATGTTATCAAACTTGAATTTGGAGCTTTTTCAGGAAATGGCTCTAGCAGAAAACGTAGTGTGGCTGTCTATAATGGTTCAAGTGCTATGGGTATCTCATCTGATATTACAGACTACGGCGACGGATATGGTGCTGGATATTCTGATGGTACTGGATATGGTAAAGGTTTGATGGGCGTCGGTGTCGATGGATCAAACATAAAAGCGGTCCAGTCAGCAACCAAGAGCATAGCCATAACGGCTGGTCAAGGCGGCGTTACCTGGGATTCAGATGCCAAGCGCTTCAAATGTAAAGGCGTTGCCTATGCTGCCGGATCCCAGATAGCTGAAGCCGCAAATGCAAGTCAGTCTAATGTTATAAAGATTGATCCTGGTACGCTGACGGGAACCAACAACAATTTGAAGAGGACTGTTAAAGTTCAAAACGGGTCCACTGATATTCTAACTCAAGAGATCAATGATTACACAGCAGGTTATGATGCGAACCACCATTCTTGGCTGGTCGGAGGTTCTGCTGGCACTCGAGAAGTTATCGATTCCGGACCATATAGGGTAACTTGGAAAAATAAAAACGGCGGAGATGAATATACATCCACTTGCTGGGAAGCGCCTGGCTGCTGGCTAGATATTGTTACTTATGATTCCTCTGCTGAAACTTTGGGATTTTCTACAACATTAGCTCTTGTTAAAACCTGGAGTACAGGTAGACGAGATGTTGTAAAAAAATGGAACACCCCAGCTCAGCCATCGCAACGAACCGTTTCTAATGTCTATACGTTAACAACAACTGCTGGCGGACCTGGATCTGTTCGAGTGAAGTATTCATTATCTGATGGTTCAAAGGGCTCGAAGCAATCGACTGCTATGAGTCAGGCACAATGGGACAACTTCTAATACTTGAAAGGAGACTAAGACAATGGAACAAGGCAAGCAACCCGTACAGTTAACTAAAGAACAGATTATCGGAATGGTGATCAAGAATCTTGGAGACATCAACTGTCCCATTTCTTTGTATGACCAGATCTCCGTTCCCATTATCAATGCTATTGAAAATCTGTTCGCTGCTCTTGAACTCTGTGGAGCCGAGAACAAGAAAATGCATGAGATCCTTGCTGAAAACGAGGCGTACAAGAGTTTGCTGGAATCTCAGAAAGCGACAACTAAAGCTGCCGATGAAGAGACTTGCAAAGATCAGCTCACAATGGACCTCGAGGAAGTAGAAGAAGCGGAGGAAGTAGAGGAGGAAAATCAAAATGGAACCTAATCAGATACCTTCTCAATATCTTCCGCCCCCTTTTACTCCAACAATCGAGTTCAAAGATGAAACGGTTCTTAATGCTCGGGGTGGATACAACGATATAGACGACGATCTGTGGATTTGGACGGATGACCCTCTGGATTTTGTTGATGCAGTGAGCATCTTTGCCAACGCAGAGAAGACCGATAAAATCGTTATTCATCATTCTGAGATAGAAGAACAGACAATGGAGCATTATACGAGATTGATGGATGTAAGAGAAGGAGTTAATGGAACTAAAACGATCCGGTTAAAGAAGAGGTGACAGTTATGATTTCTGCCGCTGCTCTGATTGAGAAATTTAGATACGCATTAAACAATAAATGGGGCTATATATGGGGAAAAGCCGGTGAGAAATGGACCGAATCCAAACAGAATGCATTGGTTAAATGGTTTGTTGATACCTTCGGTGCATTATGGAAAGATAACAAAAAAGCTAAGGAACATGATAAATATCGTGGAGCCCTGAATGGTGCTAAGTGGATTGGCCGTGTTGTAGCAGACTGCAGCGGCCTTTTCTCTTGGGCTTTTAAACAGCTCGGAGGATATATGTACCACGGCAGTAATACCATGTGGGACAAGTATTGTACCAGCAAAGGAACGCTTACCAAAAATGGTAGGACAGACGGCCAGCCTTTAAAACCAGCGACTGCTGTATTTACTGGTAATGAGTCTAACAAAGGCCATGTTGGTTTGTATGTTGGTAACGATACAGTTATAGAAGCTGCCGGTACTAATTCAGGTGTCATTACAACAACAATCACTGGCGGAAAATGGACATACTGGGGAGAACTAAAAGGAGTTGATTATGGTGAAGAAGATATGACAAATATGCCAGTCGTCGAACCTTTCAAGCCGACTTTGAAACGAGGTAATAAGGGTAATTATGTTAAAGAATTGCAAACTGCTCTTAGTAATCGCGGATATGACCTTGGCTCTTATGGTATCGATGGTGACTTTGGTAAGGCAACTGAGGCCGCCGTGAAAGCCTTCCAGAAAGATAACGGCTTAACGGCTGACGGTATAGTTGGCGAGAAAACATGGGAAGCCCTCAAAACGGCTCCAAATAAACCGGAAACTTACACTGCTCATCTTCCTTCATTGAGAAAAGACGAAGCAAATGCTCTTGCCGCAGCTTATCCTGGGGCATGGGTAACTAAGGACTAAGGAGGTAAAATTCATGCCTATCAAACGTAAATTTCAACCTATTGTTCTGAATATGGCTGGCGCTATTGTTACGGATTGCCAGAAACTGCTGGTAAAAGCTGGCAGTACGATCAAGGTTAATGGTGAGTTCACCATTGGTATGTTCAGCGCCGTTAAAGCCTTCCAGAAAAAGAATGGTCTGCCTGTTACCGGTAAAGTTGATGAGAAGACTATGAAAGCTCTGATGGTCTATGCCAAGCCTCAGAGGGTAAAGAAAAGCCCGGCCAAAAAGACCGGAAAGAAATAAATCAAAATGGAAGTTTAAGGAGGCGGGATCAGTATGTACACGTATAGCGGGTCACATTCTATTACGTTCATAAATTCTTCCGGAACGGAAAGAAACACCTGGACGCACTGGCATCTGATCCCAACTCAAAAACCAGTAGTTCCCATGCCTGAATTTGATAACAATTACATTGAAATTCCTGGCTCTAATGGTTCTCTTGACCTTAGTGATTATCTTACGGGAGGTCCTGTATATAGAGACAGATCCGGTTCGTTTGAGTTCTATCTTGTAGATTCAAATATCGATACGGCTATCAATACAATTGCTCAATTCATTCATGGCAAGAAACTGAAATTTGTTTTATCCGACGACCCTAATTTCTACTATGAAGGTCGAATGGCTCTTAGCGATAAAAGATCTGATGCTGGTTATCCCAGAGTTACGATTTCTTATCGAGTTGGCCCATATAAGATAAACAGAACTTCTGGAACCCCGCAATTTTAATTTAGGAGGAAGCAGAAATGAAATTGAATTGGAAAGTCCGGTTTAAGAATAAGGTATGGCTGGCAAGTTTTATCAGCCTGATCGTTGGTTTTGTTTACAGCCTTCTGGCTATGTTTGACGTTTATCCGGCAATCACTCAGAATCTGGTTCTGCAACTGGCAAATCAGGTTCTGACGTTCCTTGGTCTTATTGGCGTTATCGTCGACCCGACCACTGCTGGAATCGAGGACAGTAATCGTGCTATGACATATATTGAACCCTGGAAAGATGAAGTTGATGAGGAGGCATAATTATGCAGCTTTGGGACTTCATTGCCAAGTATTGGATTGAGTTTGGTTTTGGCGCTGTACTCACAATTCTCGGCGCCCTTTATCGGAAAATGTCAAAGCAGATCCGGGAAGATCGTGAAAAACAGAAAGCCATTGAAGACGGGATGCGCGCTCTTCTGCGTAATGAGATAATTACAGCTTACAACCAGTACGTGGTTGATAAGAAATATTGTCCGGTATATGGCAAGGAGAACGTTAATGCCATGTATGACGCCTATCATCGTTTAGGCGGGAACGGAACCATTACACAGCTGAAGCAACAGATTGACGATCTTCCAACCGTTAAACCAGGTTAACACACTTTCAGCCGCCCTACTTTGGGGCGGTTTTATGCCGATCTACGCCATAAATGGTAGTGCGGCATATTGTTTGAGCTAGACACACCCTCTTTGTGCTTTTCATGGGATGATGCCTCCTTTCTATGATAAATATGGGCTATCGGTTTGCCTCAACCTTAGTTTGGACAATATGCGATCCGAGTTCGAATCTCGGGGTCGGCAATAAAAATCAAAATGGAATAAGGAAGTGACCACAATTATGGCAAGCAACATTACACATCTTACTATGGAAGAAGGAAAAGTAAGATGGTGTACCAAGGCACTGACCCAGTACGATTATGGACAGCGGCTTGTGATTGATGGGATTCAGCTTCCATCAAACTATGAAGTATTCTTCAGCAATTCAGAACGATCTGACGCCACGACATCTATAGGTGACTCTACTGGGGTTGATATTCCGGATTGGGTTCTTGAATCCGGAGAATGTATATTCATATGGGTATTTCTGCATACAGGGGCAGAAGATGGAGAAACAGTTGCTACTGGTGTAATAAGGGTTAATCCGCGTTCTAAAACAGCTAATGAACCTCCAACCCCCCAGCAATTGGATGTCATTTCGCAGCTTATGGCGGCACTTAATGTAAGTGTAGCAGAAGCTCAAGCCCTAGCTGCCGACATTCCTGTGCAAATCCAGACTGCTCTTCAGGAAGCCAAGGATTCTGGAGAATTCAATGGTCCTAAAGGTGATCCTGGAGTTCCAGGTAGGGATGGCGAGCCTGGTCCTAAAGGTGACCCTGGAGAAAAGGGTGATAAAGGCGATCCTGGTGTTCCTGGACAGGATGGAGCACCTGGTCCTAAGGGCGATAAAGGCGATCCTTTTACCGTTAAGAAAACATTCGCTTCGATCTATGAGATGGAGCATTATGTCCCCGGCCCCGGTGATGTGGTAATAAATCCTGGTGACTTTGTAATGATTACTACAACCGTAGAGGACCCAGATAATGCTAAACTCTACATTAAGGGTAACGGAGAGTTCGAATATCATTTCATAACCGACTTATCAGGTGCACAGGGCATGAAAGGCGATAAAGGTGATCCTGGAGTGCCAGGTAGGGATGGTGTATGGTCTGATGTCATTAAAGATGGCGTAGCTTTCGAAGATTCTATTACATCTACTTTCTCCGCACACAAACTTTGGGAAAAGTTCGTTAACAAAGTACATGCTGTAATTACTAATAGTCTGACCATTGGTGTTAGGCGAGCTGGCTCTACAGTAGGATCACAGTCTGTTGCTGTAGGAGCCCCATATGGAGATCCAAATAAAGGTCCACTAGCTAGCGGTATGAACGCCGTAGCCATAGGTAACGCTTCAGAAGCAACTGGTGGTGAATCTGCCGCACTTAGTGGCGGAAAGGCTTCAGGACAGGATTCCGTAGCCATGCAGTTGGGCCAGGCCAGCGGCGTTATGGCATTCGCTGCCGGTTATAATTGTGAGGCAACAAACCGGGGATCTGTTGCACTTGGAGGATATGGAAATAAAGCTAAAGGAAAACATTCCAGAGCCGAGGGTTATGATAATTTAGTTACAGGAGAGGGAGCTACTGTGAGTGGCAAAGGAAATATAGCCTATGCTAACTATTCTGATGTTAAGGGATGCTATTGTGCACCGGATCCGTCGTTTGAGTCCGCTCCATTGTTTGAACATAAAATATACTACCCTGGAAATATTATAAAGCATCTCGATCTTGCTACCGGATTATATATGACTTTATTCAGATGCGTCACTGAAGACGATTGCACTAATAAAGATGACATCAATCTTAACTTCTGGGTAGTAGATGAAGAAATGACATTTGCTGAAATCGTCGGAAACGGCACTGGACCAGAAGCTATGCAACGGTCTAATGCTCGCACTTTGGACTGGGAAGGGAATGAACGGCTCAAAGGAAATCTATATGTTCAGTCTGGAAAATCTGGAGGGGGCGGCACTCGCGTTGCGATGATAACCGAACTTCCAAGAATTGCCACTATTTCAGAAGTTCGACAGATGATGGAAGATTATGATAAAGGAGATGACGATGAAATGCTGGTCGAAGCCAACTGGGGGTATGATCCCTCTTTTTCAACGGGATATTATTTTGAAACCGCAGATGATGCTGCTGATATTGCGGCGGCGTATATGCAGGGTAAAAATGTAGTATTTAAATTTAATAATAATATGGTTACTGTCGACGGATATAATTCATATCCAACCAGTTATTCTATTGATGCGCCGGCTTATGTGTCTCTGATAGCATATTATCCGGAACGGACGAGAGGTGGAGTCATTATACCTCAACAGTTCCATGTTGCAACTCGCTCTAACCAGTGTAGCACCACCATGGGAACGGATCACCTTGATGTAGACTATATTATTTCAGCTTCTGTACATGCCAATGGAAAACTTAGGTTCGCAATTTACATTGATTAAAGGTAGGTGAGACTACATGGCGGTCGATCTTTCTAAAGTCATGGATCTTGCCGATGGCTTGGAAATGTATAAAGACCTCAGGGGAAGGATTGATGAGGTTCCAACCCCTGAGGATCCTCCTGTTGTTGGATTGCTGATTAACAGCTTGGCGATGCCGATTAACGATAATAAGTTTATTAACTTCGGCGTTCAAAATGGCGTTAGACTTGTAATGAACGGCTCCGGCACAGGTTTTAACCTGGAAGCTGATATACAGGATATTCAGGTTGATGGGACTAGTGTTCTTCAAAATGGAATAGCAAATATTCCTATGGGAAACAGTAGCAGATTAGGCGTATTCAAAATTAGCAACAACGAAGGTGTCGGTGCCTGGAGCAATGGATGTCTTAGTATTAACGAAGCATCTTCCGCACAAATAAAAGCCGGGGCAACCGCTGCAAAGCCGATTGTTCCATACAATCAGCACCAATCCGCTTTTTATGCTTTAGCCAAAGCGGCCGGAGCAGATATGGCTCAATCCTCGAATCCTGTTGGCACCTATACAGATGCTGCCAAACAAGCCATTCTGAAGATGCTCGGTCTTGACGGTATCCTGGGCGACTTCGAGAACTCAGCAGTAGCCAGCAAAGCTTATGCTATCGGTGAGACATTTGTCTATAACGGTAAGCGCTATCGTGCCACGGCTGCTATTGCCATCAGTGACGTCATTGCTCCTGGGACGAATTGCGAGCTTACACCGATTGATGGACATTATGTCAGGGATACGGATTATGCTGGAAGTACCGTGCCTGGTATCGTTTGCGTCAGAGATTCATATGGCATACGAATGGATCCAACTTCTCATGCTCTTGTGATACAAAATGCTACTGGAAATCCTGTTAAGCTCGGCACTGATATTTATAAACCATTGGTCCCGAGCATTCAGCATCAGTCCGTTTTCTTTGGTCTATCAAAGGCGGCTGGCGTAGACCTTGGTAATGAAACTGTTACAGTTGGTACATATCCTGCAACAGCTAAAGCAGCTATTCTTGCTATGCTGGGTGCGGTAAAAGATGTTCAAATTAACGGAACAACTATTCTGACTGACGGCATAGCGAATGTGCCGTTAATGACCACAAGTACACCGGGCGTTGCTATGAAAGGGCCGGGATTATATATAAGTAACGGGACGCTTGGTGTAAACACTTCATCTTCAAACGATATAAAAGGTGGGTTAACCGGAACATTTACACAAGTTTCAAAACAGCACGAAGCAACCTTTTACGCTCTCGCCAAACTCGCCGGAGCAGACATGGCACAGTCTTCTAATCCTGTCGGCACATTTACTGATGCAGCTAAAGTTGCTATTCAGAAAATGTTTGGTTTTGATGGCATTTTTGGTGACTATGAGCTTTCTGCAACGGCTAGTAAAGCTTATGCTGTTGGCGAGACATTTATATTTAATGGTAATCGCTACAGAGCAACTACAGCTATAGCTATAAATGACGTTCTTGCTCCTGGAACAAATTGCGTGCTGGATCCAATTGATGAGCATTATGTCAGGGATACGGATATTGCTTCGAGCACAAAGCTAGGGCTTGTCAAACCCCTTGGTAATGCTGGTGTTTATGTGACATCGCAAGGGAATCTTTGTACAGATAAAGCCACAGCTAATGGAATTAAGGCCGGAAACAATGCTTATAATCCCATTGTCCCAGAACTTCAGCACGTATCCTCCTTCTACGCTCTTTCTAAAGCTGCTGGAGTAGACCTCGCAAACATTCAGGATGTTGTGGTTGGCGTCTATCCTCAGTCTTCTAAAACAGCCATCCAAACTATGCTCGGTATCGAGGCTGATATTCCTCTGGTGGAAACCATAACCGGAGCTACTGCCAGCATCACAGGTATGCCGAATGTGCGTTATATTTGTGATACGGCTATTTCTGAGCTCACGATTACGCCTCCTGCATCCGGGTCGATTGTTGTGCGGTTTACTGCTGGATCTAACTGTATTGTGGCTCTGCCTCAGACTGTGAAGCTGCCTGAATGGTTTGATATTTCCAGTCTCGAAGCAGGAACTACTTATGAAATAATTATTACTGATGGAGTGTACGGAGGGGTGATGTCATGGGCTTAAGTCATACAGTGTCCGGAGACATCGCCTCCTTCCGGACTCCTTCAAGAGTGCCGATTGAGTCGCTGAAGTTCCATTTCCTTCCGAAGCAGGCTGCAGGAACTCCTACGCCCGAGGATCCTATTCCGATTGAAGGATGGACGGGGTTGAATGGATTTGGAGCAAATGAAAATTTGATATCGCTTCAAGATTTGACTTTAGTGAACCAAAGCGCAGATATTAATACTATTGTAGACGGCGGCGACTTAAAGTTGACGGTTATAAAAAACACAACAACTTGGGCTGGCGCATCACAAGATGCATATTATAATGTGCCGCCTGCTTTACGAGGAAAAGAAATATTTATTTGCGTAGAAAGTATCGCTTTAGAAACTGTAAATAAAGACAATCAGCGTACAACTGTTGTATGTGAATTTCGAGATGTTAATAACGCGTTTATTACAGATCCAACCGTTGTGTCGTATACTATTGATGGATCGTCTGCTGTTTTGGGAAGAAAAATAACGGTTCCTTCTAATGCATATATTATGAAATTGTATTTCAGAATTGCACAGAACATACGTGATTATGGTGTTTATATTGGCGATTATATAATCTTTCATAATTTTTGCATTAAATATCAAGACAATCATTTAGGATTTAAACAGCAAAATGCTATAAAACTCCCGATTACTTTTCCATCAAATGGGAAAAATCTGTTTAATAAAAATGATCCCACTTCAATTGTAACGGGCCTTAATGTTGAAAAAGGGTCATTAAGTTATTATCATTTTTCTGGATCATCTAATTCGACGGTAGTTTATATTCCATGCGTTCCTGGAAAAACATATACGGTTAGTAAAATAGCAACTGCTAGGTCCGCTGTATGTTATCTAAAAAATAACGATATCCCAGCAAACGGCATAGAAGTATTTGGTTATTTAAATTTTAATGATCAAACTTCAAAAACTATAACCGTGGGGAACGATGCAACATATCTTGTTGTATATATAACCAATCGCACATATGATGATACTCCTTTACAGACCGTTCTTGACAGTTTGCAAATTGAACTTGGAGATACTGCAACTTCCTACGAGCCTTATTCGTCCGACAACACATTCTATGGCGGTTATATTGATCCTGTTGCTGGCGATATTGTTGAAACATATAAGAAGATCTTTCTTAAAGAAAAATCTTGGTATAGGTATACTAGTAATCAGTTTGCCTCAAACATTGGAAAAGTATTAACATCGGCGTCGTTATTTTGTGACTCTTTGCCAATATCCACCACTAATGGCTATCCCACGGTAGATAAAAGTATTGGCTTCTATTCTAATGGACAGAGCTATTGTAACATTGTTTTTATAAGATATAACGACTCCGATAATGCTCAAGATTTCACAGACTGGCTAAATGGACTTGAGCATGACCCATACATTGTGTATGAGTATAACACTCCAATCCATATTCCTATCCCTGCTGAAGATCTCAAAGCCTTCCTCGACCATAATAACTTCTGGTCTGATGCCAATGACATCACAGAAGTAACCTATGCGGTGACCGAGTCAAAGGATATTTTAGATGCCAGAAAGCTCATCATGGATGGGTCGCAACCTCATCTGGAAGACGCATCGGGAACAATTGCTTCGTTCAGCACGGATATAAAAGCCCCTGTTAAGGAACTGAAAGCATATTTTACTCCTGTGCAGGAAGGTTCTGGAGATGCAAGTCCGCAGAATATTCGTTCAATCGTCGGAAGAAAAGGTGTGAATCTCATGAAAACGCTCGGAAAGAATCTTCTTAAACCGGGAACATTTTCAAGAGAGACTAATGGCATAACTTTTACGTACAACTCAGATGGGAGTGTGGACATTAGCGGTTCAAACCCAAGCGGATATTCATTCATGGGGCTTCCGTCATCGTTTGAGTTTTATTTGCCACCTGGAACTTATACATTATCTGGATCAGCGACAGGAATTACCGTTTATATTCTCATGAATGGAATTGACATCGAATTCAAATGTTCTCCGAGCATGACTAAGAAAACGGTAACGTTGACTACCGGAGGAATGGCAAAATTACAAGTTGCTGCCATGGGGACGTTTGACACGACTATATATCCACAGCTTGAACTTGGATCGAGTAAGACGGCATTCGAATCTCCGGAAGATCATGCGATAATTCCTATTGAGTTCCCAGCAATGCGCAATCTTCTTGACACGTCAACCCATGAAACTGATATCCATATTACAAGAAAAGGTATAACATTTGATTACAATTCAGATGGTACTCTTACTGTAAATGGTCAGGTAGAATCTGGGGTGACATCTGGCCCACAATATAGAATAGCTCAATGGACTCAACAGGAAACTGGTGACTATTATCTGTGTTGTGGCGCGCCTTATTCGACGGCATATAACGAGACATATGTGTGGGATAATGGACTTTCAGAGCGTCCTAAAAAATGGGACGAAAGCACAGCAAGTCAATCTGCGGCCTCAAATAGACCACTTTCTGAAGTGCATTTGATTGCTGGTCACACATATTCTATTAATATCCGTATCAATCGCGACCAAGATAAGACATACGTAAATGATAATTTTTATGTAATGCTTCTTAGATCAACGGATACTGACACACATTATGAACCGTATGGCACTGTCTATGGCGGATATGTCGATTTAGTTCGTAGCAAGATCGTCGCCACACATGCTAAATGTTCTTTTACTTTCGGAACGAGCGGAGCGGATCTTGAAAATGTAACCAGAAGATATTTTGCATTGCCTATTCAATTTATGCCTGCTAATTATTTACATTATAATGGGCAGGGCGAGCACTATAAGAGAACAATGTGTAATATTGCAAAGTGGGGCTGGGATTATTATGGCGATTATGTCCATTATTATATTGAAGGATCTCAATCTTGGGTGTTTTTGCCAATCGGGACACCGAGCGATACCGTTGTTGAACTATGCGCCGAATTAGCCACCCCAATTGAATATGATCTTACACCGCAACAGCTTAAAACTTTAAAAGGTCTAAATAATATCTGGTCAGACACCAACGGAAACGTTGATGTTAAATATTGGACTCATTAATTAAAAGGAGGACTATCAAAATGGCAGAATCTACTCTTCACTACTATGCTCAGCGTAGGGTTATCAATGAGGGACAGCCCGTAGCACAGCAGAATTCCCTTCAGTTCGGTACCCGCAGGCAGATGGAACGACAGTATTGTCTGTTCCGCGCTAATGCTCTGGAGAACGAAACCCAGGCATATGACATTATCCAGATTGAATGGGGTACTATGGAAACCGGCCATGTAGAACGCATGGTTTATATTAAAGAACAGACTCCGGAACCTGCACCTGAAGGAAACGGTGAAGGTGGAGAGGGAAATCCTGAAACTCCGACAGAAGGAGAGTAACTGATTTATGCAAATTATTTCAGATCTTTCAGACATGATCGAGGAAGAGGTTTCAGACGCCGATAAGTATATTAAATGTGCTATCTCTAAAAAGGAAGAGTATCCGGAGCTTGCAAATACTTTCTATAAGCTGTCAGTTGAAGAGCTTGGGCATGCTATGGCTCTACATGAACAGGTGACAGCTCTTATTGCTGCTTATAGAAAAGAGCATGGAGAACCTCCGGAAAAGATGATGTGGGTATATGATTACCTGCATAAGAAGCACATTAATAAACTTAACGGCGTCAAAGCGCTGCAAGGTAGCTTTAAAGAAACTAAGTAAAGGCGGATAATTCGAAATGGGAAACGAAAGTCCTTACGATAATCCTTATTTACCGTCCTTTGTGAGACAGCGGCCTAGATTTCAGGATACTAATAATCTTAGGCAAATCTCTTCCTCGATGCTTAATTACGGGCAGATCAAGCCTGTATCCGGCTTCTCCGGAGCTAGAGAGTACGCGACTAGCGAATTAGCCGCTGGAGCATCCTGCATTGTGGTAGATTCAGATCCTAATCTTGCCAGAATATATATGACCGCTAAGGATTCAAACGGTCAAATTCTTGTTAGTGGTTTCGATCTTGTTCCGATTGAGGAACCAAAACCTATTACAATGGAGAGCATCGATAGCAAACTCAATGGTCTCTTAGATAGACTAACTAAACTTGAGGAGAAGTCAGCGAATGATAAACCCGTTTTCAAGCCTGGGAATTATACCTCCCCAGCAACAGTCGAAAAGTCAGGAACCAATGTCACTACAAAGTCTGGTGACAAACAATCCAAATTTCAGCCAGGTAATGGCGCTGATTAATCAAAATGGTGGAAATCCTAAACAGTTATTCTACCAACTTGCTCAACAGAAAGGCGTCGATCCAGAGGAATTTCTAAAACAAGTTTCAGCCATGATACCTCGATAAAGACACTATATATTTTGCGGATGCGCACGCAAATACTATAGTGTTTTTATAACGAAAATCTTATTACTTGGAGGTATTTTGACTTATGGCGGAAGGCGCTCTTTCTACCGGGGATCTCGCTCTTATGCGTGACAATGAAGGTTTTGGTGGTAATGGTGGTTTCTTCTGGGTATTTGCCCTGCTTATCCTGATGTTTGGTGGAAACGGCTTTGGATTCGGTGGCGGTCGTGGTTTTGGACCGGCTCCAGCCACAGCTGACCAGGTTTCTCAAGGCTTCAACAATCAGAATATGCAGCAGATTCTCCTGTCCAGCGCGAATAACAACTATGAGACTGCTCAGCTGATTAATGCTCAGACCAATGCCCTCATGCAGCAGAATCAGACTTACGAGATCAACGCAATTCAGGGTTTCAACCAGATTAATCTTGGTATTCAGAACCAGACAAATGTTATTAGTCAGCAGATCCAGGCTCTTCAGGCGAAGATGGATACTTGCTGCTGCGAAATTAAGACCCAGATGCTGCTGGACAAACTCGCTGAAGCTCAGGCTAAGGCCCTTGCTCTGGAGAACGAACGGAGCAACTATCAGCAGAGTCAGTACCTGCTTGGTCAGATGGGTCGTTGGGTTGGTTGGGATACCAGCGGCGCACAGCCGGCTTCCGGTAATTAAGTTTACCTCTTGACTCTTGGCTTGCTAGGCGCATATAGCAAGCTTTTCTTTTTATGGTCCGTTAGCTCAAGTGGTCGAGCACCCGGCTCATAACCGGTCGGCTCTAGGTTCAAATCCTAGACGGACCACCAATCAAAATGGAAGTATCGGAGTAGTCCTTTTACTCATTTTATGCACATACAATTTCATATCGGAATAGGTATAGCCACTAGCATTCCTAAGTCCTTTCTTTTACATTATCTATTCCACCATTGGAAAAGTACCAAACCAAAACATCTTATTTTATGAAAGGAGGTAGCTCCTCGTTTCTTCTATAAGAGTTGTTTGGCAGTAATAAGCTTAGAAATTTTGTGCATCCTTGTGTATAAATTGAGTAATCGGCGGGAGCAGACAACGAACCAGTGGGGGTTCTGCACTTCCATGAGATGAGAAGGGGAGCGTAAGGAACAAGCGCTTCTCTTTTTGACTCGCGTGAAAAACATACCTATATATGAAGGAATAATAGATTTGAAAGGAGATTTATTATGGATAAGAAAATTGATTATGAAAAGAGTTTTAAGAAACTCGTAGAACAAATCAAACTGGAAACGGAATGGTGTAGCGAGGAACTTATCAAGAATCCGTATCCTACTGAAATGCTTCGCATTGGAGCTACAAGGCAGGAGACTAAGGATTATTATGATAAGGCCTCCAAGAGCCGTTTTTATACTGGAATGATGAGTGCCTATGAGAGTATTAGGCATCTTGCGAAACAATTGGAAGATGGTGAATTCTGGAAAGAATAAATATTCCTTCAAAGAATAGTCGTGTAAAGTCACGGCTTTTCTTTTCGCCTGAATAACATTCATTTCTCTTTTTGTCCGCGTAAAAAACATACTCATTAATGAAAACTATAAAGGAGGTGCTTATTATGGCACTTAGGGAACTCAACGAAACTTTTGTTGAACTGCGAAAGGACATGAATCATTTACGGAGCCTGAGGGATGGTCTGCTTATGGTTTACGATCTGTTGAACAAACCGCTTCCTGATGATGTCGTGCATATCATTCAGAGCGCTACTAAAGAGAGCGAGGAATGGCGCGAAGGAAGAGATCGGTTCGTTAACCGGGTTGCAAACTTTAAGGATCAGATGATCCATATTGGGTTCGGTGAAGAGATGGCCAACGCGGTTGTCAAAGATTTCACGGAATTCTTAAGGAAAAACTAGGAACCGACTTATATTTCGGGCAAAGAGGACTTATAAACTGGGTCCTCTTTATTTTTTGAAAGGACGCTGATACAATGAATGAGTCGAACCTTGAAAACGGTATAATTCGCGAAACGGTAAATGGTATGAAACGAGTTAAACTCCCAATTCCGGAAGAATACGGTGGTGGATGGGCAACTGGAAGCTCTGTTAAAGATGCCGTAGATAATCTTATAAAACGGATTAAGGAGAAAATAAATCAACCTAAAGCTAATACTATTACTTTTTCAGAATGCGCTGAGAAATGGTTTGAGCTTAAAAGTTCATCCAATAAAGCGGCCACTACTATTGAAAACTATAGAATGTTTTTATGTAGTCGTATTATACCATTCTTCGGCTGTAATGTTGGCATTGATAAAGTAAAACCTTCAGATATACAAGAGTTCTTTATTGCCTACAAGAATATGTCGAAGTCATTTAATCATCAATGCAAAACTATTCTAAAAGGGATATTTGAGTATGCTTATAGGAACTCGTATATCGACAAAAATCCTATGCAGTTTACCTATGAAACTAGTAAGAAAACTGGTAAAAAAGTAATATTGCAGGATAATGATCTTATAGACGTAATTCGACAATTGGATTATGCATACGATTATGGTGAGCTTAAAGCTATGGACTATTTGTACGGCTGCTTTTTATGTTTCACATCTCTTAGAAGAGGAGAGATCTTAGCATTAAACTGGTGGGATTTTGACGTTGATAAAAAAGAAATTAATATCTGCAAAAATCTCACATTTCCTAATGGACAGAATAAGGGTAAGTTAACGACACCTAAAGATGATAGTTACAGAACAGTATATCTCAGTCAAGGTTTATACGAGAGAATACTTAAATGCTACGGTCTTCCTAAAACACACCTTTATAGTCCTGTTTTCTATGGAGATGAAGCGCTTACGGATTGTATGCGTCCATACTTAACAAGATCACAGTTTATGTGTATGTGGAAACGCATAAATAAGGTAATCGATCTCAAGGGGGCCACGTCTCATTCGTTCAGGTCCTCATATGCTTCTATGATGAATGCTCATTGCCCGTCTGCTGATCCGAAGGTTATTCAGTCTCAATTAGGACATAAGACTCCAGATCTAGCTATGGAGGTTTATGTTAAGAATAACCAAACTAAGACAAGGCAGGCGGAAAAAGAGCTCGATTCATATTTATGCAAATGGCTTGGAACATCAAATTGAGCGCAATCAAAATGGAAGAAAACCTTGTGTATCAATGCCTATAGCTGGATATTTTGAACCTGATACTTGACAGTTTTTGGAATATTGTGTATGAAAAATGCCCCCGATAAACTCGGAGGCCTTGTACACCATTAGGGACTCGAACCCTAGACACCCTGATTAAGAGATAAAGTGCTTGAATAATTATGCAAGGAGGATGAATAAATGAACCCGGACAAATGCAATGAGTGCAGAGACAAGGATAATTGTAGAATACGTGATCTTGGACTTCAGTGGGGCTGCGCTAAAAATGACCTTTTAAACAAGAAAGACGATACTATAATTAGATTAAAGCAAGCCGTCAATAGTCCGGAATTTTTAGATGCCAAGGACGTAAAGGTGCTCGCTGAAGATACTCTCTTGGTCATAAGCTGCATGGAAAAGGGGTGGCTGTAAATGACCGACATAGACTTTATGTGTGAAATGTGTCATGTTGACGATATTCTTGCAGAAATGACAGAAGAAGAAAAATTAGTTTTAATGCTCTTGTTTATAAGAGATATGAAAAAATCAAAGGAGAATGAATAAATGATACCGGATGTTTGTCGGCCGTGTAAGTTCAAATACCGTTGTAATCAATATAAAAAGAAACGTTGTAAAAAGCTGAATCGGTGGAAGCGGTTTTTGTCGGTTGACATACCGAGAATCATAAAAGGGCGGTGAAATAGTATGGCAAATCCGAAATTTGATAATGACCCCGTCATTCTGGCATTGAGAGAAAGTCATCCAAAACAAGGACCCGATCCGCTTCCTGGAGAACCCCTGGATCACTGGGCAGAAAGATATATGGAATATGTTCGAGAGAAATATGGGCTTGAAGGAGATTAACATGATGAAAAATCATTGTTACAAGATTCTTATTGAGAGTGACGAACGTGAAGGATACGCTGATGTTTATAATGGCACAACAAGATTAAAGCATTTTGTTGGATTCACGGCTATAACGGAGGCCGATGCTTATCTTACAAAGATTCTCGATAGAGAATACCCAACGAGAAGAATAAACGGAGGTTTTAGTAAAAAATGAAAAAGCTTTTTACACTTCTTACGGTGTGCATTTTGATCATGGCATTCTCTACTTCTTATGCCGCCAACCTTGATCTATCTGGATATTCTAATGAAGAGTTAGTTGAAATCTCCAGGCTGATCAATCAGGAAATTGTTGATCGCAAAATTGAGAAGTCCGCTCATCTGAGTGGTGGAGTGTACGTTGCGGGTATCGATATTCCAATTGGTGAATACCTGGTTGTTGTCGATAATACAAACGGAAGCAGCCAAGTTCCAATCAGATTCCTATCTCGAAATGCCATTCTAAACTCTATTTACGGGAATCTTCAACCAGGATGTGTATATCAGCAATATTTTACACTTGAACAGAACGATGAACTGTCTGTCGGCATAGATTTCGACCTGGTAATTAAACCCAGAGGAATGATTCAATTCGAATAGAAAGGATATTTTCGCGAATTATACGCGTGAAAAACATGCCTATTAATGACAAGGGAGATGTTTATTTACTAAACAAAAACAGTTGTAATTTGAAAGGAGATTTTAGTTATGTTGACTGCTATCACTGGATTTGTATTCGGAACTGTACCTATGGTCACTGGATATTTGTATCTTGGACACAAGATCGTAATGCCGGTAATCCATGGTATTGTTGAAGGAGTCATTGACGGGGTTAAAGACGCTAAACGTGAGCTGAAAGAAATGGAAGAGAAAAAACTGTCTGAGGAACATGTAAAAGGCTAATCTCCTTGTCGAAAAGGTGTGGGCTTAACATAGCTCACATCTTTTTATATGTCCATAAATAAAGAAAGAGGTGCAAAACTATGAATTGGACAGTTATCGGGCTGGCTTTGTTTTGGATCATTGTAGGATGGGTTTCTGTATTGTCGTACATTATATTTAGCGTGGCTATTAAAGCAGCCAACTTGTGGTTCATCAAAAAGGATCAGGAAGGTGGGAGTGCTTTACTTAATGCCTCGGAAGAAAACGAAGGAGCCTGGATGGAAGCGCTTTCTGACTGGTATGAGCAGCATCCAATATACGTTTACTGTCCATGGCTTAAGATATTTGCGTGGCCTGGTTTTTTGAAAGTCTGGCTGACGGGGATTGCTCCAATAGTTCAGAGTATGTATAACGACAGACTTCTCCTGTTAAAACAGAAAGGAGAGAATAATGGCGACTGAACTATGGGGTGACGATCGACTCCTGGCTACAATACCAGACGATCCTATAACTTATGCCAATAACCATATAGAACCGCAAATGATAATTCCGCGACATCTGCGTCCAGAGGAGTTTGATGACGCCGGAATGTTTATTATTCCGAAAGAGATATCGGTAGAGCAGCGAAAAGGCGGAATTATGCTTACCTGCGATATGAAAGATACTGATATTCTCAGGCAATTTCTTGAGGGCGGTTTTCTTACAGTAAATGAGGTGCGTCGCATTTATGATGATGTATCCATTTGCGAAAACGAAAGAAAAGTATGGTTAGAGACTTCTCCGAATCATGAAAAGGCAGATTGGAGAAAATTAGGAGTATTGAAAAAGCCTATAAAAACCAACTGCAGAAACTGTGGTGCTCCTGTTCCTAGAAATGGAACATGTGAATATTGTGGCACAAATTATTAATGAAAGGGGTAAACTCAAATGACAGTCGTGGAGGCAAAAGAAAAAGCAAGGTTGGAAAAGCGGAGTCTCATCAATCTGATTCTGACTTTTCAGGACACATCGCATTCCGGTCATGTTTACACACTGGAAGAACTGGAAGGAAAAACTCTGTCCAGGCTTCAGGAAATCTATGACGCAATAAACAAGTAACAGGGGGATCATATGGCAAAGATATTTATTGCAGTTGAGAGCGGAACGCAGAATGATAAAATGATCTGCCAAATGGCACAAAAGCCGATGATCAAGAATAGTGAGTTTCTTCCTGGAGCGTTGATTGATGTTGAGGGATGGAATTTCTATTGCCTTGATTACGGTGAAGGCATGAAGATCAACGACATCAAGAAGATCGGACAAGCTCTGCAGATTCATAAGAAGGTTTTCGGTGATAAAGGTGCAATTCATCGCATCATGATTGCCGGAAATAATGTCACCATGGACCGGTTTCTTGAAGAAGCTATCGAGGAAGTCGAAGATGAGGAAGAGGAAAATGGCGAAGAAGATACCGATGAAGAAAACGATTCCGATAGTGTGGCCATACCCGACGCCGACACTCCGGAACCTGTTGGAGTCAATTCAGGAATGCCTTGAGCAGTGCAACGATGTGTCTGAAGAAGATTATATTGTTAATGCTCGATTCGTGTTTCCTAAAAGCCAGATTGTCAATTCTGACACCGGAAGAGTATATCCTCCAGGTACAGTATTATTGTCGATCATGAGCCATGAAGACACTGAAAATGTAGGTGTACTTACTATTGAACCGAGTCTTCTAAACACTCGTCCCTGTTGAGGTGAACCGTATGATTATCGATTATATTTTCAATAGGTTGACGGATTTCTTTCGTATCATCTTTATGGTCTTCGTTGGGTTCGTATTAGTTAGTGCTGTCGCTATCATAATAGCAATAGTGTATACGATATTTGAATCCGTAAAAGACCATAAGAATAAAGGAGAAAAGTAAAATGGCTTTACAGTACAAAATCAAACAAAGGAGCTCCGATCGAGACTTTACGGACGTCAAAGAAATGGGCCAGGCTAACACTGAGCAGAATGCGTATGATATTTTAAAGTCCTACGCTGCCAGGTGCTCGTGCGTTAATTGGACAATTACCAGTGAAATTATTAAATTTGACGGTGTTGAAGTTTCCGGTGACGGCGAAGTGCTCCACGTTATTGCCTGGATTGAAAAAGAGAAAAAATAATTTTAGGAGGAAACAGAAATGTTGCGGAAATTGAAAAGAGAGATTGCCAAGGGTCGTATGCGTGATATGGGTTTAGATCATATCAATCATCGTATGCACGTTCGCAAGAATGATACCCTGGTTAAAGAATGTGTTCTGGCCCTGCAGAAAACCAAGAATGGTCGCCGTCGTCTGATCAATATTTATGCCAAGAATCCTCCGATCTGGAAGAGGCTCATAGAAGGCGACCTCAAGAAAGACGGCGATAAAGCTTTTGCTCTCGCCAGTCTTGAACGCGGCGGTGATCCTTACGGAAGAAAGGCTCATAAGAAGAGCAAACGGATTCTTCGTAAGATCCCTGCTAATGAGGTTTAATATGTACGGTTAACCGGGAGGATTGAGATATTTTCGATCCTCCCGTTTTTCTTTGCTACGGCAGAGAAGAGAACTGTCTTGTATCGGATTAGCCTAGAACAGCATCGTCATGGATTGGCCTCGGATCGCTCTGATCAGCGCGGCAGAGGAAAAGAAAGCAGCGCGCCGAAACGGAAAAGCGATGCGAAGATTAGTAACGGATTTGAATGCCACCGTTTTGTACTGCTTAGGAAATGCGGAGAATGGAATTGCAGTGTGCGGCGGAGGAGTGGCATGGTGTAGAAGTGCGATGCTTGGTCAAGGAAAAGCTTGGACGCGTGACGCTTCGTAAAGGAAAAGTGAAGAATTGGGCTGTGACGTATATCAAGGAGATGAAAAGGAAAAGCTTGGAAGAGTGACGCTTCGTAAAGGAGGGGAACTGTATAGTGTTGATGTGAAAAGGAAAAGAGCAGCTGGGCGATGGAGTAGCAAAGAAGAGCCTAGTACCGCATCGGTGTCGCATAGCTTAGTTCAGAACAGCGAGAAACTACTAATTTAGACCTAATTTATATCTAAGGAGGAAACAATAAAATGATTAAACTGTGTGTTGAAATTGAATTTCTTGAAGAGGTTCTCGGTACTGCAAGTGGTGATCCCCAGCTCCATGAATCGTATATCGCCAGCAATGCTCCGGATGCAATGAAGCTTAAAGAAGAGATCGAGGCCATTGGAACGGAGGGCGTATTTGAGAAATCCATGACGGTATTTTCCCGCAATAAAGATGGCGAACCTATTGTGTGGGACTATCAGTGGAAAGGATATTTTAAAGATGCCTTCAGTAGCCTGCGCAAACTTCCTGACAGCAAATGCGCCAAGATTAAGGCGTTTAAGAAGGAGATCGACGGCCTGATATTCATCGACGAGCGTCAGATTCCGATTATTTTGCCTGAAGGTGGTTCTATTGGAGTTTGTCAGCGTCCGTTGCGTGCAAGTACTCCTCAGGGAGAACGGGTGGCATTGGCTTCCAGTGAAACGGTTCCTGCCGGAAGTAAGATGATATTTACAATCACCATGCTTAGTGACGAGCATGAGGGTGCTGTTATTGAGGCCTTAAGCTATGGTATTCTCCGTGGATTCGGTCAGTGGCGTAATAGTGGTAAAGGTCGCTTTAAGTGGACCGTTAAAAGCCGTGAACAGACCAGGGGAGCAATTGGATTTGCTTTCTGATATTCGCGGCGAAAACATTCCCATATATGATAGGATTAAAGCTTATTTGAGAGGAGGAAACCTATGAAAGGTTGGCTTGAAAAGATAAAGAAATGGTTAAAACTAAGACACATTGACTTTAATACTGAATTGGCTGTTATCGAGGAAGAGATGAAGAAAGTCGATAAAGACAGCGAAGCTTATCAGAAATTACAGGAAGCTCAGAAGAGGGCGCTTGAGAATAAAAAGCTCGTCAAGAGTATGGCATTCTTTGGCATCCCTCCGGAGAAGGTAATGTTTGCTCTGATTATAATTGCGATCGCTGTGTTCGGCTTCTCGCTCGATCTTGAATCGCCTAAGGCATTGAAGATTGCACAGTTTGTACTGAACGTATCTAAGAAGGCGTAATCATAAATAAAAACCACAACTAAATAAGTTTTAATCCATCTTATATAAAGGCAGTAGGTCTGAACGAACTTACTGCCTTATATTTTTTCAATTCATACTAATGAAAGGAAGGACGAGAAAAATGGAACTGACTCTGGATCCCAAAGCAGCAAAAATCAACCCCACAGAATCGTTCGACATGATGGCGGATTGTTTCGCCTGGTACAACCAGCTTGTGGCTCTCCTTGAACCGCTTGGCTTTGTTAACGTGTCGAGCAATTCTCCCCACTCCAAGGATCGGTATCTGGTTAAAGAGGCTGACCAGAGCCTTATCTCCTGGACTGGCAAACCCGTTGGCAGCTTCCGCATCAGTAACCACTGGAACTGGCGGGCAAACAAAAACAAGTGTGAGAATGTCCGTTATATTCAGTGTTATACCAGAGACATGCCCTGGGCGCGGAAACGTCGTGACGATGGTGTCGGAACACGGCCTATGATCGGATGTGCTATTGCATTCTTCACCGAAAACAACGAATACAAAGTTGTTTATGGTGAAAAGTTCGATCGGATGACCAAAACCTGGAGCTACGTAACTGTAACTCCGGAAGAAGCAATCAAACAGTGGCTTGGAATTGATATTAGTGAGCCGCTGATTGAAGACCCTACAACAATCAACACTGATATTTAACAGGAGGTATAAAACCAATGAGCGCTATCGCTATGAATGAACTTGAAAAGAAAGACCAGGAATTCATCGTTTCATCGACACAAACGAAAATAAGTACAAAATGCCGCCGGTGTTCGCATGACAGCGGTCAACTTGTATACCACTGGATTAAAGATGGTGATAGTGATATTAAAATGTATCGTGTGCGCTGCGTTAACTGCGGGCATATGACTACCGCACATCGGTCGTCCGACCTGGCGATCAGAGTATGGGCAGCTGAATGGTCAACCAAATAATAGGAGGCAAATGTATGAAACTCGCAAAGGCAGGTTTTGAATACCACATCCCTGTAAATCCCGGACTGGTGATATATTCTATCGAGAAGGCCGGGCGTAAATGCTATAAGAGCCAGATGTCTGAAAACACCGAAGAGGGCGCCAAGTTCATTAAAGAAGTTCTGATCGCCCATAAGCATGAATCCGTTCTGGAGCATGCGAGCATTTCCCTGGATATTACGTGCGACACCGGTGTCAGCCACGAACTCGTGAGGCATCGTCTGGCAAGTTTCTCTCAGGAGAGCACCCGTTATTGTAACTATTCCAAAGACAAATTCGGCCATGAGATTACTGTGATCCGTCCCGTCTGGTTTAACAAAATTACCAACGAGCGGGCCGACGAGATTATACGGAACGCGAAGGACGGGTTCAAAAGCACCCTGAAAACTCCTATGACCGACCTGGAACGTGAATTCGTTGCGTGGTATCTCTCCTGTGAGAATTCTGAATGGGAGTATTTCGAAATGCTGGAAAACGGAGCTTCTCCCCAGCAGGCAAGGGATGTGCTCCCTAAGAGCCTGAAAACCGAGGTCGTAATGACAGCCAACATCCGCGAGTGGCGTCACATCCTGAAACTGCGCGCGGCCGGGGAAGCTGGTAAACCGCATCCTCAGATGCTTGAAGTTATGGTGCCTGTCCTTAAGGACTTCCAGCAGAAGCTTCCGGCACTGTTCGAAGATATTGTACCTATGGACATTCCTGATGATGGTTATACCTGGGATCCTCCGATTGATGACGAGGATCTGATTATAAAGGAGGACTAATTATGTATCAGAAAATATTGGCCGGAGGCTGTATTGTATTCGGAACAGCTCTGGTAACGTTGAGTTGTATTGCCGTGTCTAAGATTAATAAGATCGGCAAGAGATTTGACAAAGGTGTAACTGACATCGAAAGCATCACGGTGAAGGAAATCCAGGACCGCGTTGTTGAAGATGCTGTTCGGAATGCTGCGGAAGATAAGGTCGGGCAGTATGTGTACAGGGCCCATAAAGAGGTCATGGATATTGCCCGTGATGAGATCCGCAAAGAAGTAACCCCTGCTGTCAAAGAGGCTAAAGACAGTATCAAAGAGCAGGTAACTACTGAGATTACGGCTCAGGTCGCCAATATTGATATTGACGATATGCGTAAATCCGTGCGTGAAAAGGCGGAGGGCCAGGTTCTGAGTAAATTCAAAGGTGATCTGAATGATATTCTGGAGAAGTATTCCGGAAATCTGCAGCAGATCAACCAGATTTACTCCAGCGTCGCTAATGCCCTTGGAAAAGGAGTAAACGGTAACGATTCTTCCCAGAAGCTTACATTTAGCCTGGGCAATTAATTATGAGCCGTTTAGTCCTCCATCCGCATATGATTACGGTAACCCTCATTGCTAAGACAAGCGCTGATGCGTATGGGATAGCATGGATATATTATGAATCTATGCGAGTAGATAAGGCTCCATGGGATCTGAATGAATGGCGAAAGTCACTCAAGGGTCCTGTGGAGCTTTACTTTATATTCCCTATGACTACGCGCAGAAATAGGTTTCTTAAAGAAATTGAGAAAGAGGGTTACAAGTATACGTTGTTCTGTAATCCTAATGGCATTTAATAGCGCGTAAAAAACACGTCCATATATGATAGGTAAATCTTAAATTATTTAAAGGAGGAAAACCAAAATGGGCGTTATTGTTGCTAAAGAACTGTTGAAGTTCGGCGTCAAAATTGGCATCAGTTGGATTATACTGAAAAGCATTCAAAAGAAATTCGTAAAAGAATTCGGATTTGATCCGGGTGCGATTCTGAAAGACACAATGAAGATGACCAAGGATGTTGCCGAGGCTATGAAACAGGAAACTGGAACGGCACCGACAACCAGTCAATTGGATGACACCGGCAAAGTTGTAGAGTTAACCTAAAAGACTGAGAGGTCCAGGCTAAAATGCTTGGGCCTCTTTTCTTTTTTAAGGAGGAAGAAAAATGGAAAACAAAATCTTAAAGACAATCGTGTTTATCCTAATCCTTTTCGTCCTTGTATGCTGCTCTTTTGTGGAACTTGAGAGCGCTAAATCTGAAGGACAAACAGAACTCCTGCGAGTTACGGCGTCACTTTTGAATGGCCGGTCGGCACCTGGAAAGAAGAACCGCATCGAAGCACGGTTTGATAACGGTGATATTCTCGAAGCAACCGGCGAATGGAACAAAACACATACGTGGGTTGAAGTCAAAGGCGGTGAAAACGGTACCGTTTGGTGTGACATACGGTATCTAAATGCTTTAGAGAAACCCATAACCGTTAAGTATGACGGTACAGGAAAAGTTAAAATTCGGAAAGCTCCGGTTAATGGCCAAATCTCTGGATATCTTAAACCAGGAAAGAAAATAGAGATTGTCCAGTCTGTTCTTGGCTGGGGTAGATGCAGCAAAGGCTGGATTGACCTTGATTATCTAACAGAGGAGTGATATTTGTGGGTGCCGATATCAAACACGTTGGAGACCATTATGAATTGATCATTGATGGCGCATTCCATAGTAGTCATGATACAGCATATGACGCTATGGAAGAATATGAGCATTATAAAGAAAGTAGAGGAGAAAATAATGAGTGATTGCACCGTAGAAGCCTATAACCTCGCAGATCCCAATTGTGCTGAACTAATGGA
>JAGCGE010000169.1 GCA_017649745.1 Clostridiales bacterium
GTCACAGTCACTGGTAAAGGCAATTATTCCGGCTCGAAAATACTGTCATTTACTATCCTTCCAATGGATATAAGTAATCTCACGGTAGGAACTATCAACACTCAGGTATACACTGGCTCAGCCGTGACTCCTGTTCCTTCAGTAAAGCGTAACTATACTACTCTCACATCTGGAACTGATTTTGACCTTTCATACTCGAACAACATTAACGCATCTTCAGAAGCTAAATGTACCATAACGATGAAAGGTAACTACACGGGATCAGCTGAAGTAACGTTCAAGATCAACCCGCGAAGCATTTCCTACGCCACAGTTGCTGAGATATCTTCATACACATACACAGGATCAGAGATAAAACCTTGTCCTGCTGTTAAGGATGGAACGGTAACGCTTAAAGAGAATACTGACTTCACATATTCGTACGCTAACAACATCACAGTTCCTACATCTACCTATACTTCTTATCAGCCGAAGGTCATGATAACCGGAACTGGAAACTATACAGGAACTAAGACTGTTTACTTTACGATCGAAGCTAAGGACATCTCCGGACTCACGTTCAGTAGCATCTCCGATCAGACATACAACGGAAGCTACAGATCTCCTGCTCCGACTGTTACATGGGGCACAAAGACATTGTCATCCTCTTCGGATTACTATCTGTCATACAACAACAACCTTAACGCAGGTACTGCATCAGTCACCGTTAAGGGTAAGAACAATTTCAAAGGCGAGAAGACGATCTCCTTCAAGATCCTTCCTATGAACATAGCTGATCTTACTTTAGGATCGATCAATGCTCAGACATACACGGGCACAGCTATAACTCCTGCTCCAAATGTCATGAGAGGAAGCGTTTATCTCACCAAAGGAACTGATTATGATCTTTCATATTCAGATAACATCAATGCGTCTTCTAATGCAAAGTGCACTATTACAATGAAAGGTAACTACACAGGAACTAAGACGATCACATTCAAGATCAATCCTGCATCTGTCTACTACTTCACGATGCCGACGATCCCGGAACAGACTTATACAGGATCACCTATCGAACCTTCCATTGCTATCACTATGAATGGTAAGGCAGTAACCAAAGACATTGATTACACACTCGCCTTTTCGAACAACACCAATGCAGGATATGCAAGCGTGACTATAACGGGTATCGGAAACTACTGCGACTCTATCACGAGGAATTTCAGGATAGTCAAGTCGACAACACCGACAGGCTCACCTACCAACACGCCTACGGGCACTCCGACAAATACTCCTACGAATAATCCGACAACACCACCTACTCCGGCACCGACAGGAAACCCTGTAACTAACACACCTTCACCTGTCCCTTCCGAAAACACTTCGACAGATCAGATCAGAGCTTTCGTCGACAGACTTTATACATGCGTACTCGAAAGAGAACCTGAAACGGACGGCGCTAACTGGTGGTTCGAAGAACTCTACAGTTTCAACCAGACAGGAGCACAGGCTGCAAAGAATTTCGTATTCTGTGACGAGTTCATCTCACACAACAAGAGCAACGCTGAATTCGTTGATATCTTGTACGCGACATTTTTCGGAAGAGAGGCTGATGAAGCCGGTCGTAATTACTGGGTCGGTCTTCTTGAATCAGGCGCCAGCAGAGAGACCGTAGCTGATGGTTTCATCTATTCTCAGGAGTGGGCTGACACATGCGCTGAATACGGAATCAGGTCAGGCGGAAACTTGATGCCACAGGTAAGGATCAAACCTACAGAGCAGACTTATGCTTTTGTTGAGAGACTTTATTCGACAGCACTGAACCGTTCATCAGATCAAAGCGGCCTTGAATACTGGGCTGATCATCTCTCGAATTTCGAGATGACCGGCGAGAGTGTAGGCGTTGATTTCTTCCTAAGTCAGGAGATGGAGGGATTCGGTCTAAGTAATGAAGAATACCTCAATAGGCTATATGTAACATTCATGAATCGAGAACCTGACGAAGCAGGCTTCAATTTCTGGCTTGGTCTTCTTCAGAATGGAGCTACGCGCAGAGATGTAGTACTAGGCTTCACAAGAAGTCCTGAGTTCATCGAGAAGTGCGTTGAAGCTAGGATCCTTCCGTTCTGATATCACTGATCACTCAGATCCGCATTACATGCCGGACAGTGTCCTGAAATGAGCTGTTCCGGCAATGAGGATCCGCAGAATGGACAGCCTGCCATAGCTAGTCCTGCTAATCCTGTCATCGCGCCTGCGGAATTCCCCGCTGCGGTATTCAGTGCATCTGTAAATCCCAGAACAGCCAATGCTTTAAGAGCTTCAGGATCTTCACTGAAGACTTTTGCAGAATCGAACTGCTCGACACGTGCTCTTGAAGCAGCATCAAGAGTAAGGTCTGTCATTGCCATTGATTCTACGACCATGCCGCGCTGCTCGCGCCACTTCTGGGATACAATTTCATTAACAGCATCTTTCAACTTACTCTTATTGGAGATAAGTTGCGGGAATGGGACCTTGTCACGTACAGCGCAGAGATTGAGCGCTTCCTCCATGTGATCTTTTACTTCGAGAAAAGGTGTCTTCGGAAGAGCCGGAGAACCCATGAAATCAGATACGGTAGTGTACTTTCCTGTACAACGGAAAAACTTGACCGGATCAACGATTCTGAACGAGAACATGATCCTGAATTTGAAATAGAGATTACCGTAAAACGGGTCAGGATAAGGAACAGTCAGAAATTCATTGCAGGTCTGATTCATTATCTCAAGTCCGTTGATATAGTAGATCCTCTGGATCTTTGTAACTTCGCCTGCGAATCTGAAACGTTCGAAAGCATCTCCCAAAACTCCTTTGATGCCGCTGCCTCCCAGAACGGATGCAGAAGAGGAATTGGCCCAGGTATACATACCAGGCTCGGTGACACTATCAACGATCTTGCCGTTATCGACCATAACGGCGTAAGCTCCAGGCGGAACGATTATCTTAGATCCCGCCGAAATGATCTCGCTGTCACCATTATTGTTCTTCCTGGAATTCATTTTCTGCGCACGTTTAACGAGGATCTCCTGTCCCATTGAATCAGTCTTGAAAACTTCCAGAGTCTGATCCTTAAGTTCCGAAACGATCGAATCTGTCATCGTGCCTACGACGTTACTGATAAATCCCATATTTCCTTTTCTCCAATCCATGTTCCCTATAGGTCAAGTATAAAATTGGAGACGGGTTTTGTCTATCCGAGAGATCAATCCTCAGAGATCAGATTGAGGTCATCCTTGATCCTTGCAACGATAGCTTTATCTCCATTCGCATAGAAATCTTTTCCGAAAAGGATACTAGCTTTCTGATTCTCAAGACCTTTAATAATGTAACTGTTATCAGCCTTACCGATTACCTCACCGCTAAAGAACTCATAGTCATGATTCCTGATCGCTTTCGATGTTGCAATAGCATCATATACTGCATATATCGGAAAGATGATACAGAAAAGAGCGAGTGCGCTTATAGCGATTATCCTTAAGAAGTAAACGAGCAAGAACAGTATCAAACCTGCGACCGCTGCAACAATGAAAGAGATAGGGATCAGCTTGATCGCAGAAGACTTCACATTCTTAAGATACTTTTTTTCCAACTCTTCACTAACAGTGATCGGAACCAGATTTTGTTCACTAACGGCATTCTGCACTGCGGACTTAAGATCAACAGCCATTTATATATCCTCCAACAACTCATAATAATCTGCAGAAAAGATTAAACAACTGTCACTTGATTATGTCAACAAACCTCACACATTCTTTATATATTTGATCAAAACATGAGAAACATATCTTTAAACTCATCAATCGTATAAGGATTATTATCATTTGGAACAGTTACAAAATCATAGGCATTGTTTTCCTCAGCAACAGGGAAAACATCTTCTGTCCAGATAACTGTACCGCTACTAAGTATCTTCTGCGTCTGTTTTCCTGTCATACCATACTGTTCGACATTGATATATTCGAATCCATAATTATCGTGTCCGTTATCTATCTTGTATATGTATGTCAGATAAGTTTCTTCTCCAGATCCTCCATGAAAAACAGCAACATAATCATCTGTGATCTCTGTTCTGAGTTCATAATCATCAGGGATCAAGTCGATCACAGGATAAGGATAGGACTCTGTCGTCTCGGAGACTTCTACCCAACCCGAATCAAAAAGTTGATTAAATACATCTTCAGGAATATCGTCTTCGGTTCCTTCCGAAAGAATCTCGAGTGAATAGATAACCGTCTGCGCAGGCCAGGTTTCCGCTATGTTATCGCATGTCACACATATCTCATATCCCGTATGAAGATCACTCCATTCAATATCAAGAGATGAATCTGAAGCGACCGTCATTAAGATCGGAGTAGGCGTTCCTTCCCCTATCGATGCGACGATCATATGATCACCATTTTCACACTCAACATATCGTCCTGTGATCTGCATCCGCGACTCTTCCTCATTGGTCGTTTTAGTGCAGCCTGTAAAACAAACAAAGGCGATAGTAACGAGCAACAAAACAGTAAATATCATTATCTGTTTTTTTCTGGTTTTCATTTCTTTTTCTCCCTTGCCAGATTAAAGCCCAAAAGCTTCATTGACTTCTTCAGGACTTGAGAATTCACCAAAGAATTTTTCTGTTTCCATTTCACCATTTGTCTCGCAATAAATTATAAATGCATCATTCATATAAAATATGACGTACATATTCCTATCTCCATCAAGTGTTTCATAATGGTACACTTCTCCATCCTCATACTGAGATACCCAACGCCAATCTTTTTCAGGATTGATGCCGATCAACTCGTCGTAATTGATCCTTTTTATAACATCCATTCTTTCGAACATCGGAGCATTAGTGTAATTTTCAACTCCTCCGTTAACAATATAGACGCTCGTTGAATCAGTCTCCATAACCTGTCCATCTTCCAGTTCGAAACCTATGGGTTTATTCTCGAATTGGAGATTCAAAAGAGGAGTCCACTGGGCTAATCCGATATGACTGGAATAGGAGTAATACACATCGCCGATACGCATTATCTTACACGGAACATTTACCGCACTTTCATATTGAACAGTACTGTCGAATTTCGGATCCAAGTAACCAGCTACAGCCATTGGTGTTTCATATGTACAGAGAAGATTCATACTGTCATCATACAATCTGTATTGGAGCAATCCGTCTCTGCATATCAGATAATTCTTTCCGTCTTTTTGGATCAATTGCAATCCTGAAAACGAGCCACTGTTCAGATCATATGAACTGAGCGATCCGTTATCAGCAACTTCATCCAGAGTAAGGGTCTTTTCATCTCTTACCTTTGTAATACCCTTGTTTCCCATATAGCCGCTGACACCTCCATATGCCAGATCGTAGTCAGCCTCAACATGAATGAATTCATCCTCGTCAATATCTAACGGGCCCCGACTATATAGCAGTCCCCATGAATCGCTTCCATCTTCGCAGGCAAAACATACTGATCCACATCTAAATACAGTCATGCATGCCGTTCCGCCTTCTTTCGTTACCAATTGGTCCGGATATTCATAATGTATTGCGTTATCAATGGCCTTTATCAGACCGTTCTCCTGATCCTTATCAGTCGGTTCTTCCCTTGAAGAACAAGCACTACCGAGCAAAAAGCTAAGAGATACAATCGCTGCCAAAATTTTCCTTTTCATCTCTATCCCTCCTGGATTCTTATACCCTATAGACAACAAAACAACTCACGTTGTTACATTCCTATTGAGAAATTTTCTTGCTTTCTTTGTTCAGATAATAAAATGAGCGTCTGCTCATGCAAACGCTCTTGGAATAACTTGCTTATCCTTTTGTATAAATTACTTATTCTGGCTACAAACAGCTATCAAATTTGACATCAATAATTTTTTATATTTGTGTTATATTACTGGTAGACATTCGCATCACAACAGGAGATTAAAATGAGAAAAATCACATCACTTTTATTGATATCTATTTTGATACTTGGAATGTTTACCGGTTGTAAACTTAGCAAGACGCGAGTTGTCACAGACTGTAGCGGAACAAAGGTAGAAATACCCGATAATCCACGCAAAGTGGTTGTTACGAGCCCTGGCGCTTGTGCGTTTATGTATGCAATGGGTTTGGGTGATAGGGTTACGGGCTTCTATAAATTGTCTTTAGTGAATTATTATGCCCATTATGCACACGGGGATTATGAATACATTTCAAGCGCCAAATTTGATGATATAGATAGATATGAAATGAATCCTAATGCAGAAGATTTGATCGATTCCGGAGCAGATCTTGTGATACTTGAAGACGCTGAATACGCTAAAGAATTACGAAATAAGAACATCAATGCAATTTGCTTCCATTACACAAATAAAGATGAACTCTATTTTGCAATTGATATGCTAGGTGAGATCTTTGGTTCTGATGCAAAAGAATACGCCGAACGTTGGAAGGCTAAGTTAGAATCTACAATTGATACTATAGCTGATTATTTAGCTGATCATCCCGAATTAGATCGTTGCAACGTGTTATGGATCGAAAGCGTAAAAGACAATTTGGAGACTGAAACTACGCGCGGTTTGGTTGAGTTTTCGATTCAGGCTTCGGGAGGCGACCTTATGGCCTCATCTTTTAAGGGATTTGAAGAAATAGATCCAAAAACTGCATTAACACTTAATCCGGATACAATACTTATCGATTCGTATGACAATTTCGAAGTCTTGATTAACGATCCTTTGTGGCAAGAAGTACCCGCCGTAAGCAACGATCGTACATACCCACTGTCCGCAAACTTGGTTTTGGAGGACTGTGATATATACGTAGTGGAGTTGCCTTTGATACTTATTTATTTATTCAACACAATGTATCATCCTGAATCAAATCAAATTGAATATGACGAGATCTGGGATTTCTGTAAAGAATATGATCAGGCTGTTGACGAGGAGCAAGTCTCAGCGGTGCATTTTTGTTTTTTCTGTCAATATATCTAGTTTTAATTCGACATGTGTTTCTAATCCTGCTTCTTTCCTATGATCATAAAGTGCGGACTTATCCCCATCATTGAATCATCTGTTTCCGATGCATGAACGATATCAAGAAGACGCGACCTCTTGTCAGGATCGTCCCATTTGCTGTTCAGGTCAGGAGTGATCCAAAGGCAACCCTCAACTGCATGCTTACCGAGCACCTCGAATCCTCCGTCAGCAACTTCAGATAAAAGTCCTTCAGGTGTATGAAAATATGCATCTGCAATTATACGAGGATATGTATCAGGACGGATATGTTCACCAGTTAGCATCTCTCGCTTTATCATATCCATATACACATCATCATCGATAAAATCCACACCATTTCCATAGACTGACAATGCCCATGTAGCCGAACTGAATTTTGAGATACCGGCTGCAAAGAGCAGACCGCCTTTCTTAAGGATACGATAGGCTTCAGAAAGCGCTTTCATCCTGTCTGAACGGTTCATCAGATGATATAACGGTCCCATCAGAAGAACAGCATCAAAACTCTCTGACTCCTCTTCAAGTTTTCTGGCATCGCCGACTGTTGCTGTATATGGTGTCTTCATTTCCTGCTTTGCATATTCGACAGCATAAGGAGCAAGTTCAATCAACGTAACTTCATGTCCCTTCTCTGCAAGCCATTCTGAATAGCGGCCGATACCTCCTCCAATATCACAAACAGCGCAATTAGAAGAAGTCAGATATTTTGAAATGATCTCTTTTGTTCTGTAAAACTCGATTACTCCCAAGCCTCTTTCAAGACGTCCGACTTCCGCACCATTATTGTAAAAATCATATACGTTATCTATATTTTCCATACTATTCTCTGAATCCTATATTCAATCAGTTATTCCGAGGATATTCTTTTCCATACTGTCCAAAAGATCATGTGAATCATCCTCAATGTAAGAAAGATATGTCACGATGACACCTTGCTTAGGAAGGACATAACATTTCTGCTTCAATTTACCGTTGATGCTGAATCCGTCTCTGTACATCCAAATGAAGAATCCATATCCGCCTTCTCTATTATTCATCTGTTTTGATGTTGCCATATCAACATACTTTTCCGACAGTATCCTTGTGCCGTTATAGACACCTTTGTTCATGAGAAGGATACCAAATTTACTTAAGTCATGGACGGAAAGTTTCATCCTAGATGCGCCATAAAAATATCCTTCAGGACTTCTGCCGTATTCAAATGAAGTAATGTTCAAAGGCTTGAATATCCTCTGTTCTATAAATTCTCCGAGATCACTTCCTATCGCCTTGGTAAGACATACACCAACCAGGTATGCCGATATGTTGCTGTAGTTAAATCCGATCTCGTCAGGCTTTATATCACATGCCAAAGAGAAATCCAGAAAATTATCACCTTCAGCTATAAACGGGAATCCCTGAACTGACATAGTAAGCAGCCTTCTTAGTGTTATAGAAGAAAACTTATCCGAACCCTCAGAAAGATAATCGGTAATCGGACGATCAAGATCAATTAGTCCTTCATCATAAACAATACCGACTGCGACAGAAAGTACAGTCTTCGTTGCAGAAAAGATCTCATGAAGTCCTGTTGTATCACCGAAACTATGTTTAAGTTCACTGTTTACATAAACTTCCGTTCCAAATACGTTCCACTTATTATCAGTTATGTCTTTTACAAAAGCATCAAAGTTCATATATTTCCTCCGTTTTAACTCATTCTATGAGTTTATACTTTCATGAATCCACAGCATCCTATCTGCGAAAACTCTGCAAATCCTAATGAGTTGTAAAATGCTATCGTCTTTGGAGTATTATCCGTTACTAATTCTATCTGTCGAACATCTTTATAACGATCCAGAACAGCTTGTAATAATGCTCTTCCTATTCCCTGTCGTTGTTTCTCAGGGAACACAAGGATATCCTGAACAAATATAATAGTAAAACCATCACCAACAACTCTTATGAGTCCAAGCAATTCATCGCCTTCATAAGCAGCAAGCACCAATAAAGAATTCTTGTAGCCCTGCTTTAAGGCTTGCATATTTTGTGTATAAGAAACCCAACCAACCTCTGAATAAAGGCGCAGGATCTCATCGTCTTTATATTCTGTGTATTCTTTTATTTCCATAATGTAATTCCTCCGTTTTTGATCTGTTTTTCGATCAGAAAAACACAACAGATCATCTTAAATTGATAGTCCAGTTATCTCCGTCAACGATGTACTGGAATTCGTTTAGATCCGGATCATTAAACACCTTCAAAAGATCGCGAAGATCACTTACAGTATTTATCTCAGAAAGACTATCCTCATCGACCCATTCGATCTCACCTTCTTCAGATGATCTGATGGTGCCTGTGAATTCTTCAGCTTTAAAGAGCAAAACAATATATCTTCCGTTCTCTGTCGGAAATTGCTTGATGCCTACAAGCTTAGGTTTAATAATATCCAGTCCCGTTTCTTCCTTCATTTCCCTGATAACTGCATCAACAAATGATTCGCCCGGTTCAACGTGACCGCCAGGGAGAGTATAACCCTTCCAGTCTTCTTTTATTCTATTCTGAAGCAGGATCCTGCTGCCTTTTTGTATCAGGCACAGAACTGTCAATTCTACATTCTCTGTTTTATGAGCCATATCATTATCTCCCTCTTGATAAATGGTCAGAAGTTAATCAAAAGACGATCATAACAATTCGTTCAGGATCTCATCGTTATTGACTAATGCGTTATATACACCGTCTTCTGACAGTACTCCGCGTTTCAAATAAGAAGGGAACTCTCCTTTATCATCCAGTTCAAGATCGACCTTCCATTCAGGACCTGTATAGTATTTCTCGAGTTCTTGAACCTCATCCTGAAAGCTCAGATAGTCTTCGATCTGAGCTTCAGTTAAACTCTTATTCCCGATCGCTGACATCCTTGAATCAAGTTCATCTAGTATCTGTTCCATCTTCTCGATCCTATACATCGATTCAGCGATCTGACCTCTGCGTTCGATCCGATCTTTAATTCCAAACGATATCCACTTATCTTTATTCCTATCAAGAAAAACATCATAATAGATTTCAGGGACAGTTTGTTCACCATCTTTAAGCATCGGGATCTTCTTGATCAGCTCTTTAGGCTTGAAACGACGAGCGACACCAACTCCATTTAGAAGAAATATTAGATCTCCTGCAGTGAACCTATCAAAATAATCGTTAACCAATAAGATCTCAAGACGAACAAACTCCAGAGAATCGGGTCCGTTTACCTGACGATAACCGATCTTATCCGATATTATGAGCCGCCATGATTCCGGCTCCTCGAAAAGAGAAACATCTGTTATAAAATTAAGCTCTCTGTCAGCACCACTAATTGTCGCAATATGTATATTCACTGTGCTTCTTCCCTGTTAGACAACATCGTATTACATAATTTTATCAAATGTTATCCAAATGGAAATGATAATTCCTAAATATCAAAACTCTCTGTTTTCAGATCGCAATAATATCTTCCACTCTCGGCATTAAATCTCAACACACAATAATCAGGATCAGTAACACCGCCCTTGTAAAACATCGTGTCTCCCTTGCGCCAGATCATATTTTTAGTTTCTTGATCGGTCAAGACTTCCATCTTACCTTTCAACATAACACCGACATACTTGATCAATCCCTTGTGGTAGAAATAGATACAAGCATTGGGATTATTCATATACTGCTTAACTCTCATTGAGGATGTATTGGTTGAAAAATAGAACTGATGTAGTCCGTCTATCTTTCTTGGTTTCAACATCGCCTTCACATTCGGATAGCCGTTCTCATCAACAGAGCAGATAAATGCAACTTTTTGTTTCCTGATAAAGTCCTCGATCTTCTTGTTTTCCATTTACACCCTCTAAGATCTGTTATTACTGATACGCATATATCCATAGAAAACAAATCCGTCTTTACTTATAAGACCTGAATCTGTCCTTGCAAAACCATAAGAAGTAAAAGCTTCCTCACGCTCAACAGCATATATCGGAACCTTAGAAACGATCGAACTACAACCAAACATATCATATGCAGGAGGGATAATAAGTGAGAGTATTTCCTTGATGATATCAGCCTTCTCGTAATCACTTCGAAGGTCAAGACGGAGCACTCCGTTCTCATTAAAATCATCATCAGATAATCTCTGGAAAAGTTCTATGGTTCCGATCACTTCAGACGAACTCTTATCGATGATGACCCATCTGACAAACCACTTATTCTCATATGAATAGATCCAGAAATCGATAGCCTTAAGGATCTTCTCCATCGTGTTGTAATAGAAGTTATCACCATCACAGTTATCGCTGTTAAAAAACGGCAGCGCATTCTTATCACTGTAGATCTTCAAAAGATCTTCTGCGTCTGACTTTTGGACATAACGAAGAATAAACTTATCATTCTCAAACTGCGGACAAACATCATATACATTTCCCATGTCTCGATCCTCCCGGAAACAGATTTCATCTGTTTAGATTATAGAACATACGTTCTGATTTTGCAATCATTTTTCCTTTTGCGGGAGTGCTTTTTCGAGAGGTTTACAGATCAAGATACCAGATAAACTGAACCTCATCTCTTACGTCCGGTTCGTCATAATATGCATAAGCATCCACTTTGCCCAGCAAAGCGCCCTGTTTTCTGTAAAAACGACAGGCTGTAACATTGTTATTTTGGCATTCGATGATCATCTGCTTATATCCGTCATCCTTGGCACCGGCCTTTGCCATGTCGAAAAGAGTCTGCCCTATTCCCTGATGCTTATATGCGTCTGCCACGCGTATATCCCAGAGAACACAGGCATCGTCTCTTCCGCCAAGCATATACATATTTTGTGTCGTTCCGGCTACAGTCGCTGCTCCGATTGGAGTCTCGCCATCAAATGCCATATAGAAACGCCAATTTGTTATATCGAAAATCTTCTCAAAATCGCAGGCACGCTCATAGACACTAAGATCTTTGACATGCGGATCAACAGGAACTTCTTCGAGAAGGATGCCTCCAAGACCTCCGTCTATACGTTTGATCTGATACATAGACTTAATATCTACATTCTGCGTGACCTGATCGTACATCTCAAAGCAGGTCTTATCCATCTCTTTAAATGTAATCATATGCTTCCTCTTTTCTTGTGATCCGCCCCCATTATATCAGATTCAGCCGGGACGATCTTAGAAGAGAGTGCCTGTTCTTTTCGAAAAGAAACTAAGAGTGCGATCACTGCAACTGCTAAGACTACTGCTGTAACGGCACTTGCCTCTATTCCATACATTCCGCCGTTCAGGACGTTGCTGCCTGATGAGCGAATATCAAAGATCGCAGCTGTCTTAGTATCGTTACCGCTCAGGTTGAGACCGAGGATGTTATAAAGGATGAAATTCCAGATCGAATGAAGGCCGCATGCTGCCCAGATACTGTTGAAACGTATTGTAAGCAACGAGAAGATGATCGAGATCAATATGAGATCTACTATCGCGAAAATAATGATCCCGGCACTTGCGCCTTGCATGCTCGAAAGATGAGGGATAATGAACAAGACTGTACTTACACAGATCGCAACAGGGATCGACACCTTGTCCTTTAGAAGCTGTAAAACAAATCCCCTGCAAAGTACTTCTTCCATACCTCCCTGGAAAACAAATCCGCCCAACATAAGAATGATAAATTTACTGTCGATGCAGCTGAATACGCCATGATAGTTTAACGTTCCAGTAAGGATGACAGAAGCGGCTGATATCGCTACAAGGACTGTTCCTAAAACAGCTCCTATGAGATAGGTCCCGACTTGCTTAGTGAATCCAAGCTTAGCGATCGAACGTTTTTGGAACAGCTTCCAGTACAAGATCATTATTCCGATCATAAGGGCATAGCCGAAATACATTATCAGCATCATTGTATTCTCAGAGAACATTTCTCCCTGCAGGGGGTTCTTGCCAAAGGCAAAATGGATTCCCATGACAACACCTTCACCTATAAGTTCAGATGCGAATTTGACAGTCCAGAATACTATTACGACTTTGATGATATAAAGGATAGCTGGCATTCCTGATCTGTTGTTCAGTGGGCTGATGTTCTTTATAAATTGCTTTACGTGACTCATCGTTTTCTCCTTTTTGGGCGCATCAATACTACAGTCCGCTCTTATCGGACTTTTAATCTGTTATTCATTTACGGGGTAGATTATGTTGGGAAACCGTTAACGATGAAATAGATCATCATCGAGATAAGGTCGATCGCAATAAGAATTCCCAGGCCGATGAGCACCCATTTAAAAATGCTCTTGGCGCGCTTACCGTTCTTTTCGGTAAGGATCTTCTGGTCGACCACGTCAGCCATTGTCTTATGGTCATGATTCTCTACAGGCTCTATTCCTTTAAGAAAATAATCAGTAGTTACATCAAATATCTCACTCAGGATTATTACCTTATCAAGATCAGGTGTGGACTGTTCGCTCTCCCATTTTGAAACTGCCTGACGGGAAACGCCGGCAGCATCTGCCAGTTCTTCCTGAGACATGCCTTTTGACTTTCTCAACGTCTGGATCCTATCAGCAATTGTCATTCTAATCACCTCCGAGATTTGATGACTCAAGACTATCAAAAAGCAGCTTTACAGAACCACCAACTAAACCTTGAACTTTGTCAACCCACGGTTGCATTGCCGTATTTTCAGGTATTTCAGGTTCAAGGAGCTTTCTTCTTTGTCTCTTAGATTATATCACGTCAGCACTTTCAAAACGGGCTTTATTGAAGATAATATTCACGGGGGATCGATTCTTTTCTAATACAAAGATCATGGTCAGCCTTTTCCCAGAGCTTCTTAACTGTGTCTGTCATCTTCCTGGCATCGCAGATGTAGACGGTGCTGTTTCCAAGTTTGGCATATTTAACAGCTCCTGTATATTCAAGAGCTTCTTTGTAGTTAGGATAGTACTCAGAAACGCAAGTATCTGAAGCAGCCGTAAAGTGAGATCTAAACGGAGGAGTCTTTATGAAATTCCCGTTATAGTCCTTGATCGTTATCACGAATGGGTTCGGATTAAGACGGTCAGGTATACCAAGTCGCTCATCAACTGAGTGAAGATAGGTATTACGTTCGTGACCGACTCCGATCAATAATACCTTGCCGTTTTCTTCATATAATCTGCTGAGGCAGGAACCGACCGGAGCAGGAGAAGCACAATTCTCTTCACCTTTGATATACTCGGCAGCATCTGGACCAAATGCGACAACCGAATGAGTCGGATGAAGCGATCTGATACCGTCAATACGCCTAAATGCGACTTCCGACAGAGTGCCTATACAAGGAACCGACTTCCTGACATCGTAGAAAGGGTTGTCTCTGCAGACTTCATCCCAAGTGTGCGTCGGGATAAGTAATAATCCTTTATCCAGATAATCAGCCATCGCATCAATAAGTCCGTCAGCCCCGTTTTCGATCGAACCTACTGATCTTAGCGAAGCGTGAACTACAACTTTATCATCACGTTTTATTCCATTTGCTTTAAGAAAATCAGTTATCTCTTTTTTAGTCAGCATTATTATCTTCCTTTGCGTTCTCTTGCATGATTATCTGTTCCAACACATCAACAGCATTTGCAACCATTTTCGGACAGAACTCAGTAAAGAGCTTATTATCTCTACAGTATTGCACGCCCTCTGGTGTTGAAACATCACAACCAAGAAGATCATTACATATATACGAACCGTTTACCTTGGCAAAGTCTTCCATCATCTTGACGTTGACTTCATTAGCTCTGAGCCTGCTCTCGAGATCAGCTTCGTCATACTGACCATATAAAGCACCGAGAACCATCAGTGCGCCTGTACAGGCTCCGCACACTTCGCCTTTTCGCATGCCTGAACCGAAGCAAGCCGCCAGCACGGCCTGTGAACAATGAAATTTCCTTTCAAAGTAATCTAGTGCCTTTTCTTTGTGTGTCATCTTCAGATTTCTTCCTTATCCCTTGATCATCTCCATGAAAACGTCAACATCATTGCGATCATACTCTTTAAAGCCGCATTGCTCATACACATGGATAGCACGTGGATTATCAACAAAGACTCCAAGATAGATACGTTTCAGACCGAGCTGGTTAAATCCATACTCTACAGATCTTGTTAGAACTTCTTTGCCATAACCTTTATTCTGCATGGAAGTTGTTATAACAATTCCCCATTCCGCTTCGTCATCTTTGCGATTAAAAAACTCTGTGTTGCCGATGAATCTTCCGGTACTCTTCTCCAACATCGAAAACATCGTCGCATCCTTATCCATCTTATCCTTGATGTAGTCACGTTCCTCTTCTTCACTATAAGGCTCACGTCTATCACCGATAAAACGAGCAACATTTTCTATATCATTGACCATCTCAAGATAATCAGGAACAAGGTCAAATGACGGACGCACAAATATAATTCTTTCGGATTCAAATACAGTATCCATATCTCTACTCATAATTCTATTCTTCCAATAACAACCACTGATCTATTCCGGCGCCTGCATTCAACCTCTTAACGCAACTCCAAGTATTCTTCAGCAGTTTCATTATATCATTACTATTTCTCTACAAAGAAACCCCAAACATACGGGCTAAACTCACCAGTGACAAATCTGATTTTGTACCATCAATATCAACAGTATAGACGTTAAAAGAGAACTTCTGTTTATAATTCGGATCTCTGACATCGGCTTTCTCACCGGTCATTTCCCATTTGTAGTCGAATATTTTTACACCGTAAAATACGACTTCACCTTCAGCGCCATAAGTTTCTAGTTTCCAAGTCTTACTCACGAGTTCTGTTTTGCTCTCTTTCTGTTAAGTGCATAAAATACAAACCCAGTGATAACAAGTGCAACGGCAATGCCGGCGAGAAGACAGATAAGGAATGTTAAGGTATGACCGTCATCAATATTGGTAAAACCATATGGATAATATCTGTCCCACTGTTCTTCAGGAATCGCACCACCAATAGAGTTACGATAATTAACAAATCGAACTATAACTGCTGTCCAATATGCGATCGGCGGAACCAAAGCGAAGAACACATAACCGATCTTATATGAATTTCTCTTATCACACAGGATACCGTCAGCTATGAACAACAGCGGAAGAAAACAATGCTTGAATGCTCCTCCTAAAGTCCAGAAACCAGATGTCCAGATCTTATCAGGCAAGACAAATGATGATACGACGAATGTCGCAAAGATCATAACTTCTGCAGCGAATTTCAAGAGACGATAGATTCCGTTATCAAGAACAGATTCATTGCCTGAACGAGACATGAACGTTCCAATGATTGTAATGAATGTCATTGCTGCGGCGAACCACACCGACCAATTGGTAAAGTAAAGTGCGACAGGACTGCTTCCGGTAAATGATAATATCAGAGCTACGATCGCTACAATTGTCAAAATAACGCGGAAGACCAATCTTCCGATTGTATTCTCATACAAACTATTCATAAACACCCCACATTTATCTATTAAGTAATAATCTGCATCGTGTTTTCAAATAGTATCACTCGTCTGATCCAAATACCAGCATCACAATGTAGCCTTCATATTCTATGAAGTATACCTGAAATACAATATACGTATAAAACTCGCTAAGTGAATCAGTTATACATTCATTAAGGCCGCCCTTGATTGAATATATGCCTTTAATATTTCCAAGTTGAAATCTGACATCTGAGACAAATCGGTTTATCATGTCTATCTCATTCGGAACGCTCTTCTCTTTATATCTGGAAAACAGGTTATGGATTAGCTGAGGCAACTCATTTGATTCCGATTGCAATTCGAATTCAAGTTTACCGATCTTCCTGACTACATCATCATTATCTTTCAACATGTAATTGAGCAGTTTCTTGCGAATACTGTCACAAAGATCGGATGTATCAGCTTCAAAAACGTCTGCCTCCAACGCCCAAAACTTAGGCAGGATCTCACACAGATATGCATCTGCAAATGCAGATACGCTCCCCGACAAAAAAGCACAATTCCCGTCTATCTTCGAATAATAACTATAATGAGCTGACATATAAACTATCTCTTTCTTGAATTTCTATTATTTCAGGAACTCGATGCTGTGATCATAGAATTCATCGAAATTACTGATCATAGCAGGATGGTCACCCTTTTCGAAAAGAAGCATCTTTCCGTGTTTTATCTTACCTAAGATCTCACCGTAAACATCCTCATAATAGTTATCGGAAATCGAATACATGAACTTATCTTCGCGGCTGCCTGTCAGCAAGATATCAGCCTTAAGTTCACTCATTGGTTTATGGAAGAAATCACCGACTTCCTTCGCATGTCTTAAGATCGCGGAAGTATCGTTATCAACTACCTGTTCCCAATCAGATCCATGCATGTATTCGTAGAAACCTCTCGCACCCGGATCCTCTTTTGCCATAGCCCGATCCTTAAGCATATTCTCAGTGAAAACATCATCTGCATGCTCACCTTCGAAACTGTCAGCTATGACTTTGCTTACCAGTTCAGGTGCCTCCAACGCAACATTAATCGCAACCATCGCACCGCCGCTGGAACCGATAAGATAAACGTACTGGTAGTTCTTTTCGCGCAGGAAAGAAATGACCTGTTGCGCCTCATAGAACCATAGATCGGCAGGGAACTCATCCAGTCTGTCTGATCTTCCGTGTCCGAGGAAATCTATGAGCACCACCTTGAAATCGCTGCTGTATCTGTCAGCGAATCCTGCAAACATATTAGATGAGCCGGTATTGCCATGAAGGATCAGCAAAGGCTTCCCTTCGCCCTTCTCCTCATAAAACACCTTCTTATCATCGAAAACAAAGTAACTCATATTCGCTCCTTTTGCATTATTAGAACGCTCATCATCCTCGATATTTATTGTTTGTTATGCTTCAGATTTATAAGCAATGGCATCGATCTGGAATCGAATACCTTCTCTTATAAAATCAGATGTGTAAGCTTTTCTTGTTGGATATTTCCCGTTAAAACGCTCTTTCAATACAGCCGGAAGAGCATTCAGATCATTTATATCCTTAAAAAGGCAATCCATCTTCACAACCGATTCCAAAGTTAGACCAACCTTCTTAAGACGGCTCTCCAGCACGTCAATGGCACCATGCATCTGCTCTTCGATAGACTTGCCTTCATTTGCCATGCAGTACCCGACATATACCTGATCACCGGCTTCTATGATGGTAGAATCCGCCCAAAACTCATCCACTTCAATTCTTTTAATCTCTGACATATTTTATCCTCCTTTTTATTCTCTCAATTATATCAATGATTGCACTTTTTCTCCTCCGTCATTCGAATCTGCTATAATCCTTCTGTAACACGCAAAGATAAAAACGCAACGTGCATCTTATTGATGTGCCAGAGCCGGTAGGTAGCCCGGCCGTCCTGATCTTTCAGGGTAAGTAACCTGCCCCTCCGGGTTGTCCGTTCTTTGCTCATCAATTCACAAAGGAGGGATTGTCATGGGCAAAGTAAGCTTGGTTCTGACAGTATTTTTTGAGGATCCGTTTTGGGTCGGAGTTTTCGAGGAGACAAGTCGCGGGAAACTATCTGCTGCGAAAGTCGTTTTCGGAGCAGAACCCAGAGACAACGAAGTACTTGAGTACTTTCTCAAGAACTACAAAGAACTCAGGTTCAGCCCAGCTGTTGAAACTGTTGCACGTAAGACGACCAACAATCCGAAGCGAATGCAGCGTGAAGCACGCAAGCAGACTTCGGCAAGCGGAATCGGCACAAAATCGCAACAAGCAATCAAGTTGCAACAGGAACAGAACAAATTGATCAGAAAGACCAAGAGCCGCGAACAAAAAGAGGCTGAAAAGGAAAGACAATTTGAACTACGACAGCTTAAGAAAAACGAGAAGCACAAGGGCCATTGAAGCTCTTGTGCTTTTTCATTTATGTTCTATCTTAACCGTCTACTGAGAAATACAACGGATCTTTGAACTCATCATCCGAGAATTCGATGGTGAAGATATGCTCATAATCAAATGTATGATCCAGATACAATAGTTGACCGAGACTGCAATCGATGTTAGGTCTTCCGAGCTTTGTCTTCACTTCTTCAGGCTCAACCTGACCATACATCTCGACAAGATCTGGGAGCATAAACGCTATGATCTTATCTAACTGTTCGTAATAGTTCCTTGTGAGTTTCTCGACTGTCTCAAGGTAATCATCACCCGGCTCTTCATCCCATGTGAAAAGGATGTTCTCATTCTCAAACTCATACTGCTGAAGGTCTTCGTTAAAATTCATTGTGTGTATCCTTTCTAAAAACTATCTCAGTTCATCGAATAAACCATTATCGCAAAAGGTAATGTAGGCGCTTCCCGAACCAAGAGCTGTTGTGTCACCACTTAAGTAATCCTTTACCCTACCTTTATCTCCTTCACTCATTGAATCAATGATCTCTTTCGAAAGATCAGATAAAGCGTCTTTTCCCAGTTTGTCGATCAAATACTGCGGATCAACATGGTATTTCCAGAAATTGTCACTTGAAGTCATCTTTCCCATGACGGCTAATATATCTGAATTAAGCTCATTAACAACAGGTAATATATCCGATCTAAGATAGTTTTCGAAAGACAGCATCGACATGTTAAAAGTAGTCTCTGATTCGATATGATATTTGTCCTTGAATTGATAGAACATTATGCGTTCTTTTTTGTAATTGAATGCAACATCACTGTTGAAGACTATATCCTCATATGAAGTGTTATAGTGACTTCGCCAGATATAAATATGCGTCACGAAATCACCGTCTTTTTTCTTGAACGCATTATTACTCTTAACAAAAGTCCATGAATCACCCAGAAGCTTCGAGATCTTATCAGTAAGCATTTCATATGCTTCTGCACAAGAGTATCGGAGCTCATTCCCTCCAGAAGAAGTATCCGTTTGATTTTCTCTATTTAGATCAGAAAGTTCCATCTATCACCATCCCAAAAATATACCGCTGAGGTTTCCCTCAGATAAGACAATTATATCATCCATCTGCGAGCTAAAACCAAGATATGATATTTCGCTTGAGATTGCTCTTTGGGTTCTGCTAATTCTGTGCAATCAATAATTACAAACGAATGCTAATGGTGTTTCCTATTATCATGTTCAAAAAATCTGTTAATAGGAGGTTTTAGAAAAATGAAGAAAATGAAGAATGTATGCGCGTTACTCCTGTGTTCAGCTATGGCCATCTCGATGTTCGGATGTTCCAAGACTACCAAAAAGGCTGACTCTGATAAGGATACGCAGAAGGAAGAAGCTGAAGCAGCAGATGATGATAAAAATGATGCTGACTCTGAAAAAGACACAACTTCCGCAGAAAAGATAGCAGCTGAAAAGGAACCGGATACATTGATCGAATACGGCACTGAAGGCAAATACAGCTACACCATGACCATATACGGATGCGACGGCGCAGTTACGAAATATGAAGGCAAGACAGATCTTAAGGAATGGAAAGACCTCTGGAACGAGATGGTCGAAGCAGATATTTTCTCCTATGAAGTAGTTCCGATAATGGACGAAAATGGTCAGCTAACTACGGGTTCTCACTGTCCGGTTACCATCAACGGACAAAATGCCGGTGCAGGATATTATGCTTGCTATCTTAACGGCGTATATAATGACGATTTCGGAAGCACCACAAATATCATCGGCATAGGTGCCAATGATCTCGTTATCAGGTATACAGAGGACAACTGGCTCCCTTCAGAAGATATCTATATGCCGGATTCTTCAGTAGTATACAGAATGTATATCTGTAGCAACGATGAGACCTGGAGCGTAACTCGTGCAGCCACGGCGGAGAAAAATATCGAGACAGAATTTGATTACGGTTTCAGGCACGAGCTCAATGCCGACAGGAGCAAGACAGAGGGAACTTTTACGGATGCATATTGGAATGAATTGATCGGAATAATCGAAGATCTTCCTGACCTTGAGATAGTTGGAAAGACATCTCAGGCTGCAGAACGTGAAGGAAAGATACTGATCTACTATAACCTGAATGTATGTGTCATGACTTCCGACCCTGACGGAAAACTCGTTTCGTTCTTGAACGGATATGAGACAAATCCTGAGATCACAATTAAATAATGGCATAAAGCCTTTGCAGAAAACTGAGAGCCTCTGGTAACAGAGGCTTTCTTTGTTTGTCATTATTCAAGATCTATAAACCAGTTCTTCTTTTCTCATCTGTCCACATGAACTTTTCCAATTCAGGAGCGCATTCAAGAGGAATCGGACCAAATTCTTCAGGCTTTGTTACCGAAGGATAGCCTACACCGCCAAACTTGAGTGATAATCTGCCTTGGAAATATTCATTACCATCCTTATCATAGCAAGTTCCATATACCGGATAATTAGGACCATATGCTTTGTTTATTTTGTAAGTTCCTTCAAATCGAAGAATCCCGTTCATATAGTATTCTCTGCCTTGAACAAGACCTTTCACATCGAAAATCCCCTCCTGGCATTTATTGCCATTTGAATAATATGACGTTCCTAACCCATATGGCTTTCCGAATAAAGTAGAACCTTCATACATCAACGTACCATCTTCAGCGTAAATCTTCTTCCATTCACCGTTCATTTTTGACCTCCTTTTAAGCATAAAAAAGTGACCTCGTCTTCTTTGCCCAAACGACGAGATCACGTAATAGTTGTCTTTATTATCCATCGTTCAAGCTTTAGCACCACGCATTATCTGCAGGTTGCTGTGCGATCATCGGGCTTGTCCCTCCCGCACTCTTTATGGTTGTCTTGATTATATCACCTAAAACGAGATCATTCTATTCCCTCTTTTGCGTAATAGCCACCTTAATTAGAAAAATGCTAATACATCGTTTTTGATTGTAACATGCACTAATATTTTAAGGGACCTATCAACAAAAAAACCTGCTAACAAAAATCAAGAGTTTGTTGGCAGGTTTTTCTTTGGTGCATTTTAGGCATGGCAAACAGACCGGAATCAAATCCGGTCTTTGTTTTAGTCGAAAATACTTATGCTGCTTGGTAAACCTCCATCAC
>JAGCGE010000170.1 GCA_017649745.1 Clostridiales bacterium
ATTACAGCGGAAGTACCGTCATAGATAGCGTTAGCGACGTCGGAAACCTCAGCTCTTGTTGGACGAGGATTACGGATCATGGAATCGAGCATCTGAGTTGCAGTGATAGATATCTTACCCATCTGGTGAGATACCTGGATGCAGGTCTTCTGGATCGGAGGAACTTCTGCTGCAGGGATCTCAACGCCCAAGTCACCTCTAGCGACCATGATTCCGTCGGATACTTTCAAGATCTCGTCGAAGTTCGTGATACCTTCTTTATTCTCGATCTTGGAGATAATGCAGATACCGTGTTCTCCGGCGTGATCCAATACTCTTCTGATCTCCTGAACATCCTTTGCCTTACGTACAAATGATGCAGCGATGAAATCGAATTCGTTTTCGACTGCAAAGAGGATGTCGTCTCGGTCTTTATCGGTAAGAGAAGGGAGGTTAAGGTTAGCTCCCGGAACATTGATGCTCTTTCTGTCAGATACGTCACCGCCGTTTCTTACAGCGCAGACAATGTCCTTTCCGTTTATCTTGGTTACTTCAAGTTCGATAAGTCCGTCGTCGATCAATATCTTTGAACCGACCTTTACGTCCTTTGCAAGATCCTTATAGCTTATCGAAAACTCTTCGCTTGTTCCTTCTACATCTTTTGAAGTAATGGTAACTGTGGAACCTTCTGTAAGTGTGACCTTGTGATCCTTGAACACTCCTGTTCTTATCTCAGGTCCTTTTGTATCGAGAAGAAGTGCAACCGGAAGATCGAGTTCTTCACGGATCCTCTTTACTCTGTCGATCCTTTGCTGATGTTCTGCGTGATCACCGTGGCTCATGTTGAGACGACAAACGTTCATTCCGCCGAGCATAAGTTCGCGGATCATCTCATCTGAATCTACGGCAGGTCCTAAAGTACATATTATCTTAGTCTTTCTGAAACACATAAATTCAACTCCCCATATCTCTTATATATACACACATAGATAATAACAGTTTTGAGACAAGGTGATATAGGAAATTTTGAGGTTAACTATCACTTTTTTGTGATTTTTACCCCTCAAAAATAACACAAGTTAACTATTGCAAACTGGAGTTTTTAACATATATGTCATTTAATGTTACATACTTGAAAAACAACTGAGGGCTCTACCTATGTATAATCACTCTATAACAGATATTATGGGGGCAAAGCCTGTGTCAAGGAAGCAAGACAACATTTTTCATGATACAAGCAAAAGTGTATCGAGAAAACGCAAGATACTTTATCTTGTGTGCGGTGCAATATGCCTTTTATGTCTGATTCTTGATATATATTTTTTGATCCAGATATTTTGATTTTTTAATGCTGAGATCGTATTTGTTTGACCGTTTTTGACTTATTTAACAAAGAAACGGTTTTATGTCTCAAAAAAGTTTATGTCACAAATTCGCGCGTGTGTTATATAATGTACACGGTTAGCGAAGCCTAATGGAGTTGGTGGACTGCCGGAGGGAGTGTTAACGATGAAACTAAGCGAGTTAAAAGTAGGCAAAACAGCTGTTATAACTTCAGTTAACGGGGAGAAGGCCTTAAGAGGTCATCTTCTTGATATGGGATTAACGCCTAATACATGTGTAACTGTAAGAGCAGTTGCACCAATGGGTGACCCTATTGAACTCGGACTTAGAGGTTATAGACTAACATTAAGGCTTGAAGATGCCGGTAATATCGAGATTTCACCGGTCTCAGCGATCTGCTCCGGTAATTGTTCTTCGTGTTCATCCAATTCCAAGAAGCGAGGTGCTAAGAAATGATATTAGCTCTCGCAGGTAATCAAAATTGCGGTAAGACAACGCTTTTTAATGCACTTACCGGTTCTAATCAGCATGTAGGTAATTTTCCAGGCGTAACTGTCGAACAGAAGATCGGTACAGTAAGGAAGACAAAGGACGGTTCTGATGTTAAGATCGTCGATCTTCCTGGTATATATTCGTTATCTCCATACACGAATGAGGAGATAGTTTCAAGAGACTATATCTTTAACGAGAAGCCTGACGGAATCATCAATATCGTTGATGCTTCCAATATTGAGCGTAATCTCTATCTTTCTTTGCAGCTTGCTGAGCTCGGACTTCCTATGGTCATTGCTCTTAATATGATGGATGAAGTCGAGTCTAACGGCGGAAGCATTAATACAAAGAAATTATCAGAGATACTTGGCGTTCCGGTAGTTCCTATCTCCGCTGCAAAAGGCGAGGGAATAGAAGAACTTAAGGACGTTTTCATAAAGACTGTTGAGAGTAAGGAAAAGCCGAAGGTCGTTGACTTTTGTACCGGTGAAGTACATAGAGCGATCCACTCGCTCATGCACATGATAGAAGATCATGCTTCAGATGTCGGCATCAGCAGGAGATTTGCGGCTACTAAGCTCGTTGAGGGCGATGAGTCCATGGCTAAAAGACTTAAACTCTCACAAAACGAGATCGAGACCATCGAACATACTCTTATCGAACTTGAGAACGAAGCAGGCGTAGATGCTCAGGCAGCTATTGCCGATATGCGTTACGATTTTATCCAGGATGCAGTCGAAAAGACGGTTACGAAGATGTCTACCGACTCCAAGCAGCATAAGATCTCAGTTGCGATCGATAAGGTGTTGACCAATAAATTCGTTGGTATTCCGATATTTTTCCTTATCATGGGAATAGTCTTCTATCTTTCATTCGATCTTATAGGAGGTAATCTCACTGACCTTTGCGAGACATGGATCGAGAAGGGTATAGACGCGATCAGGACGGGTCTGGAGAATTTCGGTATGAACCCTGTAATGACAGGACTTATCTGTGATGGCGCTCTTAACGGTATCGGAAGTATCCTCTCGTTCCTCCCAACTATCATTGTGTTATTCCTCTTCCTGTCACTTATGGAAGATTCGGGTTATATGGCGCGTGTCGCTTACATAATGGATAAGCTCCTTCGTAAGATCGGTTTGTCAGGAAAGAGCTTCGTCCCGCTTCTTATCGGATTCGGATGTACCGTTCCTGCAGTCCTTGCGACGAGAACTTTGTCCTCCGAGAGAGATCGTAAGATGACGATCATGCTCCTTCCGTTCATGAGCTGTACGGCTAAGCTTCCGATCTACGGTTTCATGGCGTCGATATTCTTCCCGGATCACACGGGTCTTATTACGCTGTCTCTTTATATCCTTGGCATCCTCTTGTCGATCATTATGGGACTTATCCTTAAGAACACACTTTACAAAGGAAAATCGGTTCCTTTCGTTATGGAACTTCCTAATTACAGAATTCCTGGACTTAAGACGACGTTCCTTCTTCTTTTCGAAAAGGCTAAGGACTTCATCGTAAGAGCATTCACTGTTATCTTTGCTGCATCGGTCATAATCTGGTTCCTTCAGAGCTTTGATATCAGGTTTAACATTGTTACAAACACCGAAGACGGAATGCTTGCGCAGATCTCGAAGCTCATCGCACCGCTGTTTTCTCCTTTGGGATTCGGCAACTGGAGAGCAGCTACTGCATTGATCTCGGGATTCATGGCAAAAGAAGCAGTAGTAAGCTGTCTTGAGGTTTTAACTTCAAAGGATACGGCAATCACTGACATCTTCACAACAGCTTCGGCATATGCGTTCCTTGTATTTACATCTCTTTACACTCCTTGTGTTGCATCTTTTGCTGCGATCAGAAGAGAGTTCGGTAGTAAAGCTAAGGGAACAGCGGTCGCTCTTATGCAGTCAGCATATGCATGGGTCATAGCTTTACTCGTTTACAGATTGCTCCTGCTTATTTTGTGAGGAGTGTAAAAATGGATGATTTTTATTCCAGGACATACGGTATTTTCGGAGATTCTCTTGATAAGATAATCGCTTCTCATGTAGCTGTAGTAGGCCTTGGCGGTGTCGGCGGACAAGCAGCCGTTGCTCTTGCTAGAAGTGGTGTAGGTAAGCTTACGCTTGTCGACGGAGATAAAGTTGTAAGATCCAATCTGAACCGTCAGGAAGTTGCATATGAATCAACGCTCGGAATGACTAAGACTGAGGCTTGTGCGCGTCTTATCAGAGATATCAATCCTTCATGTGAACTTAAGTTATTCGATTCGTTTTGGACAAGTGATAACAGGATCGACCTTACGGGCGTTTCTTATATACTCGATTGCATCGACAGTGTCGGAGCTAAGGCTGATCTTATAAAGTTTGCTCATGATAATGATATTCCGATCATTAGCGCGCTAGGAGCAGGCAACAAGATCGATCCTACAAGGCTTCGTGTCAGCGATATTAACAAGACCAATACAGATCCTCTTGCCAAGGTTATGAGGAAGAAACTGAGGGATATGGGAATAAACCATACGAAAGTCGTTTTTTCGGATGAAGAACCACGTCTTCGATATGAAACAGGCCCTGAGACAGATGTCGGAGACTACAAGAAAAGGGTCGTTCCTGCCAGTTGCTCATTTGTTCCGACAGTTATGGGTCTAATAATGGCCGGTGAAGTGCTTAAGGATATCTCTGGAATATCCTGAGTTTTCATTTGCAAATTTCAGTGTCTCTTATTATACTAGTACTTGCTTATTATAATATTTTTGTGTTAGGAGACACTTATGAGAGTATCCAAGTTATTTATGGCAACCCAAAGAGAGATCCCGTCTGATGCAGAGATCCCATCTCATCAGCTTATGCTTCGCGCAGGTCTTATGCGCAAGGTTGCTTCAGGTATATATTCGTTCATGCCGGTAGGTTACAAGGCATACAGGAACGTTGAGAGAGTCGTCAGAGAAGAGATGGACAGAGCAGGAGCACAGGAGCTCATCATGCCTGCAGTCCTTCCTGCAGAAGTTTATCAGGCATCCGGCAGATGGGATAAGTTCGGTCCTGAGATGTTCAGACTTCTTGACCGTGGCGGACGTCAGTTCTGCTTAGGTCCTACGCACGAGGAGCCATTCACAGAGGCTGTTAGAGATACTATCAGATCTTATAAGCAGCTTCCTGTTACTTTATATCAGATCCAGCACAAGTACCGTGATGAGAAGCGTCCTAGATTCGGTGTTATGCGTGCTCGTGAGTTCGTAATGAAGGATGCTTATTCCTTTGATGCTGATGAGGCTGGTCTCGATATCTCATATCAGACAATGTACAAGGCTTACTGCCGTATCTTCGACAGACTCGGTCTTGATTACATCATCGTTGATGCTGACTCAGGTGCCATGGGCGGTTCCGGTTCACAGGAGTTCATGGTTAAGAGCGTAGTTGGTGAGGATGCTATCTGCTACTGTACAGAGTGTTCTTACGCAGCTAACGAGGAGAAGGCTTCTACTATCCCGCCGGAGCCTGCTAAGGATTTCGAGATGAAGGAAGTAGAGAAGATCCATACTCCTAACGTTAAGACTATCGAGGAACTCATGGGCTTCATGAATTCCGAACCTACAAGCTTTGCTAAGACTATCCTTTACGATATCGACGGTAAGATCGTTGCAGTTATGGTAAGAGGCGATCGTGAGATCAACGAGACTAAGCTCGGAAACCTCTACGATGCAACAGAGATGAATCTTGCTGCTTTCGAGGATGTTGAGAGAATTACAGGTGCTAAGGTTGGTTTTGCTGGTCCTGTAGATCTTAAGGAAAAGGTTGATCTCATCGTTGATCCTGAAGTACTTGCTATGGAGAACTTCATCGTTGGCGCTAACGAGACAGATTATCACTTCAAGAATGTTAACTACGGCAGAGATTTCGAGGCTACTAAAGTTGCTGACGTAAGAAATGTCGTAGAGGGCGATAAGTGTCCTAAGTGCGGTAAGCCACTTGCTATGTGCAGAGGCGTTGAGGTTGGTCACATCTTCAAGCTCGGCACTAAGTATTCCAAGGCATTGAACTGCGTATACCTTGATAAGGATGGTAAGGAAAACCCAATGATCATGGGTTGCTACGGTATCGGTGTAGGAAGAACTCTTGCAGCAGTTATCGAGCAGTATAACGACGAAGACGGTATCAAGTGGCCTACAGAGGTTGCTCCATATAAAGTTGTCGTTGTTCCAACTAAGGTCGTTGACGAAGAGTGCATGAAGATCGCTGAAGGTATCTACGATAAGCTTCTCGATGCAGGTGTTGATGTTCTTATCGATGACAGAAATGAGCGTCCTGGCGTTAAGTTTAAGGATAGCGACCTTATCGGTGTTCCTGTAAGGATCACAGTCGGCAGAAGAGCAGGCGAAGGTATCGTTGAAGTTAAGTATCGTCAGACAGGTGAGCAGGTTGAGCTTACAGTTGACGAGGCAATCAAGGCAGCTGTTGAGTTTAAGTAATATATGGGTAAGATGAGGAAGATACTGGCATTAGCATTAAGCATTTCTCTTGTATCGGGCATAGTAATGCTCGATACAAAAGATTGTGCGGCTGCTACAGGTTCATATAGCGGTCGTGCTTCAAGAAATAACACTCAGGTTAAGTCCGGTGTTGATACAAAGAAGAACAGAGCAGATTATGACACGATAACGTATACCGGACCACACGGTGAGAAGGTAAACGTTTATGTTAGTGGTTCTGATCTTCGCGTAGATTCCGCGGACGGTAACTTTGATCTTGATTTTATTATCGCTGATTATGATGAGATGGCTCTTGTTACCGAAGCTTCAGGTAACGGATCGATCAGTATCGATTGCAGTGATCTGGAACCGTTCAAGGCATACTATATCGATTCGAAGATAGATTACGGTGAATATGAATCAGGTAGTGTAGATGTCGTTATCTCAGTTGATGATTCTAAGAATGCATTCTTTGTAAAGCCTCCGTGTCTTGAGACAAATCGTGAGAGAATGAAGAAACTCGATCTTGTAGGAGATCCTTATGAGAACTTCCTTGGAAGTCAGGTCGATATCGAATGCGATGATCCTGAGGTTATCAGATTTTCGAAGATGATCTGCAGAGGCTGCGATACCGACTATGATAAGGTCCTTGCGATCTATTCATTCATCACAGGTGATATGTACTATGACTTTAACCAGGTCTATATAGTAGACAAGGGTTATCAGGATGATGTATTGAGCCTTCTTAGAAGAAAGATCGGAGTATGTGAAGGTTTTTCAAATGTGTTTGTTGCTCTTTGCAGAGCACAGGGAGTCCCTGCAACGGAGATATACGGTTACACTAACGATTATGATTGGTTCTGGACAACTAAGGATTTTTCCGATCCTTCTATTATCTCCAATCACGCATGGGTAACTGCATATATCGACGGACAGTGGCTCGTTCTCGATCCTACATGGGATAACTCTAATCAGTATATGGGACAGCTTAAGATCCCTGGCCGTTCTTCGAGAGATTTTGTGTTCCTTCCGTTAGAGGTCTTCTCTTACACGCACTTGTTCCAGAACTGTGATTTTTCTCATTCAGTTCCTCAGAAAGGAAGCTGTGGTCCTGATGCTACTTTTGAAATAACTCAGGACGGTGTTTGCACGATCTATGGTGAGGGAGCGATCTCGATGCCTGGTGATGCGAAGGATTTCTTCGTACTTGTTTTCGATGAGAAATCAGAGATAACATCTATCGATGAATTTGGATTTGTAGATTGTGATCAGATCAGGAGGATCGAGTTCCCTGATACGCTGGAATATATCGGTGATTATGCTTTTATGAGTTGTGAGGATCTCGAGTATGTTGTTTTCCCGAATGGTCTTAGAAGTATCGGTCAGGATGCATTTTCGACATGTGATAAGCTCGCTTTTTGCTCGATCCCTACAGGTACTTCGGTAGGAATGCGTTGCTTTGATTATTGTCCGCGTCTCATTGTCGAGATAAGCGACAAGAATGCGATCAGCCTAAGGGGTTATACTGTTAAGCCGGCTAGACTTGTAACCAGAAATTAAAGTGAGGACTTTATGTCTTATATAGAGTTTCGTGATGTTAAGAAAATATATAAATCAGGAGATGTAAAAGTCTGCGCATTGGACGGCGCGGATTTTTATATTGAAGAAGGTGAGTTGTGTGTCATCCTCGGCCAGTCAGGTGCGGGTAAGACCACTCTTCTTAACATACTCGGAGGCATGGATAGACTTACATCGGGAAGTGTTTTCCTTGATGGTAAGGAGATATCACTATATAACGACAAGGCACTTGCTCTCTATAGGAGAAACGACATAGGATTCGTGTTCCAGTTCTATAATCTCATTCCTAATCTTACGGCGATCGAGAATGTTGAGATGGCATCTCAGCTCGTTAAGGAACCTCTCTCTCCGAAAATGATCTTAAACGAAGTCGGATTAAGCGAAAGAGAGAAGAATTTTCCGGCGCAGTTATCAGGTGGTGAACAGCAGAGAGTTGCTATCGCAAGAGCTATTGCCAAAAACCCTAAGCTCCTTCTTTGTGATGAGCCTACAGGTGCTCTTGATTATCAGACGGGTAAAGCTATCTTAAAGCTTCTTCAGAACCTGAGCATCGGCAAGAAGATGACTGTAGTAATTATCACGCATAACTCTGCGCTTACTGCGATGGCTGACAGAGTCATAAGACTTAAGAACGGTAAAGTAGAGAGCAATATCGTTAATTCCAATCCGGTTCCGGTCGAAGCTATCGAGTGGTGATCTATGAACAGATCATACTGGAAGATAGTTTTTCGAAGCATAAAAGGAAGTCTTGTAAGATTCATCGCGATCTTATCCATTATCGCGCTCGGAGTCGGTTTCTTTTCCGGACTTAAGGTTACGATGCCTTCTTTCATGCGAACAGGCGATAAGTTCATAAGCGATTATCAGTTATATGATTACAGGCTCATCTCAACTATCGGTTTTGATGAGGAGGATATCTCGAAAATACGCGAGATCGAAGGTTTTCGATCAGTACAGGGAGCATACTTTGTTGACGCTGTCGTAAGCTATGATGATTCTCTCGGAACTGATGAGATTAGGTTTCATTCATTAACTGATGGGATCAATATTCCTAATGTGGTCTCAGGCAGGATGCCACAGGCACCTGACGAGGTCGTTGTTGATGAGTACATCTTCGGAACGAAACTTGTCGGACAGGATATGATCGTCGGAGATGTTGAGGGATTAGCATACGAGAGATACAAGGTAGTAGGTGCTGTAAGGTCGCCTTATTATCTTAACTTCCAGAGAGGTACAACAGATATCGGAGATGGTTCTCTTACAGCTTATGTGTATCTTCCGGAAGAAGGATTCGACTTTGAATATTACACTGAAGCATACATAAAACTCGACAGCGATATCGAAGCTTATTCCGATGAGTATGAAGATAATGTCGACAGTAGGGAAGACGAGATCGAAACAAAAGTCCTTACTATACTCGAAAACAGATTCGACGATATGATCTCAGACTCCAAAGAAGAGTATCAAGATGCAATGGATGCACTCGACGATTTTTCGAAAGAGGCGGATGAAGAATTCGATGATGCTCAGAAAGAGTTGGACGACGCGAAGATCGAGCTTGAAGATGCACAGAAAAAACTCGAAGACGCGCAGGTCGAACTTGATGATGCACAGACTAAACTTGATGATGCTGATACTGAATTAGATGAGGCAAGATTGACCTTAAATGCATATGAAGAGAAGATCGCCGAAGCACAGGATACTTTCGATGAGAAGAAGAAAGAACTTGATGCTGCAGGTGAACAGATAGATCAGGCTGTAGCACTTCTTCCTGAGATGTATAAGGGTCGAGATGATATCTATAATGCAATGAGTCAGCTCGTCTCGAAAAGAGAAGAAGTAAGTGAGCAGAAAGATGCATATAAGCTCGCGCTTGATGCTCAGGCACCGGGCTTTACGGAAGACGAGTATATGCTTCTTGTATATGCGCTTATCGAGATCGACAGTACATATAACGATCTTGCTCCTCAGTATGAAGAATTGAATACTAAGATCGCTGAGATCGAGGCTGCCAAGAAGGAATATGATGAAGGTCTTAAGCAGTATAACGATGCTTACGATGAGTTCCTTGAGCAGAAAAAAGAATACGATTCATACGTTAAGAAATATAATGACGGTCTTACTGAACTTAATAACGGCCTTAAGGAATATGATGAAGGCAAGGAAGAATTCGAAGACGGTAAGATCGAATATGAAGACGGCCTTAAAGAATACGAAGACGGTGTTAAGGAACTTGCTAGTAAAAGACTTGAAGTAGCCATTGTAAAAGGTTCGTTAAAACAGTTCACAGGAAGGAACATCGACAGGATCGAGACACTTGATGATCCTGAGATCGTAGTCCTTAAGAGAGATACTAATGTCGGTTATGTATGCTTCGAAAATGATGCCAAGATCGTTGACGGAGTAGCGGCAGTATTCCCGCTGTTCTTCTTTGCGATTGCTGCTCTTGTAGTTTCTACTACAATGCAGAGAATGGTAGCTGACGAACGTAATCAGATCGGTACGATGAGAGCTATGGGTTATTCCAAGATGGCGATCATTATGAAGTATGTGATCTACTCCGGATCAGCTGCAGTTATCGGCGCAGTCGGAGGCTTCATGGGCGGATCCAAACTGTTCCCTTATGTTATCTGGAAAGTATATGCGATGATGTACGGATTCGCTCCTATAACATTCGCGACAGACTACATCATCTTTGCGCTTTCTCTTCTTGTTTCGCTTATCTGTTCAGTTGGCGTGACGATATTTACATGTATCGGTGAGTTTACTGAAGAGCCTGCTGAACTAGTTAGACCTAAGGCTCCGAGAGCAGGTAAGAGAATACTTCTTGAGAGGATCGATTTCATCTGGAGCAGGCTTAAATTCCTGCACAAAGTTTCCGCTAGAAACGTCTTCAGATTTAAGAAGAGGATGTGGATGATGATCATCGGTATCGCGGGATGTACAGCTCTCGTTCTGACCGGTTTCGGCCTTAAGGATTCGATAGATAATCTCGTTAACTTCCAATACGATGAGATCCAGACTTATGATCTTTCCGTAAAGTTCAAGGATGATACAAAACGAGAGAAAATGGATAAGCTTATAGCTGAGGCTGACGAGAAGGTTGGCATGGAGATGAAGACAGTCTACGTTGACATGTCTAACATCAAGCATGTAAGTAAAACAGGTATCAGAGACGTTATCATGATCGCGTGTGATGATCCTTCAGTTACTGAATTCTTTAACCCGCATAATGAAGGAGTAACTTACGGCTGGCCGTCTGACGGTAAGGCAGCTATAAGCAGTAAGTTAGCCAATGATAACAAGCTTAAAGCGGGCGACAAGATCAAGCTCGAATACGGTGATGAAGGAAAGACCGGAACAATCGAGATAGAGTATGTTTTCGAGAACTACATAAATCATTATGTCCTTGTAAATGCTTCTACATATGAGCAGTTCTACGGCGAGGATTTCGAGCCTAAGTCTGCACTTGTTAAGACGCCTGATGATGTAACGGATTCAACATACGCTTACCAGTATTCGACTGCACTCAGCAAGAGTGATGACGTGCTCTCATGCGATGTAGTAGATCAGTCGAGAGCGAACTTTGAAGAGACGATGGAGCAGCTTAACTACGTTGTTATCCTCGTTATCTTCTGTGCAGCGCTTCTCGCATTTATCGTTCTGTTTAACCTCAACAATATCAATATCACTGAGCGTGTCCGTGAGATCGCGACACTTAAGGTTCTTGGATTCAATAAACGCGAGACGGGAAGTTATGTCTTCAGAGAGAATTCCATCCTCGTATTCCTTGGATTTATAGTAGGTGTTCCTCTCGGAATCGCGCTTCATTCATTCGTTATAGGACAGATAAAGATGGATATGGTAACTTATAAGATCCTTATCCTTCCGATGAGTTATGTATATTCACTCTTGATGGTATTCCTGTTCTCGATCACTGTTGACCTTGTTATGAGACGCAAGATCAACAAGATCGATATGGCCGAATCACTTAAGAGTATCGAGTGATCATCTTACTTTAAATACCTTTACGTTACCGCTCGAAAATACTACGTCAGAGAATTCAAGGAATACATTGCTGTTATCATTTCTGAATGAATTATATTCGAATGGTCCAAGGACTATGTATTCGACATGATATCTGTCGATCTTATCCTTAACGAGCTCTGCATCGTCACTTGTATAGATAGTGAAGATGTCGTCGTGTCTTGGGTAGATAAAGATCTTAAATACATCTCTTTGCGGATCGGATTCGAGAAGGTCTTTTTCCTCATTTACGATTCCGTGGAATCTCCAGAGATGCTCGTGGGTCGTCCATCCGATTATCGTTGGAAGACCGGTGTATGAAGATACAAGATTGTAGTTAGTATAAGAATCTCCATATGCTTCGCAGATAACAGGATCGCCTTCGACATTTTCGTTAAACCAGTCGATAGCTCTCTTAAGATCCATGAGGTTACCTGCATACTGATCTTCAGGAAGAGTATCATTACTCTTAAATGACTCGAGATACTTGGTTCCGTCTAATGTCTTAAAGTTAGACTTTGTAAGATCACCGCTTCTCTGCTTAAGAGAGAGGATAGTATAGTGTCCCGGAATGAAGAGGAGCAGAGCACAGAAGAATGCGAAGCAGAATGCAGCAAAGTTGTATCTGCCGTTCTTTCCGACATACCAGAAAAGTCTTACGACAATATATGCGAGACAAAGCGACAACATGATGAAGCCAGCGAACGTGAACTTAAACATCGTATTGGATCTTAAGTAGCCGCCTGTGTAGATATCTCTTACGTAAATGAGCTCAGGAGCGATGAGCATCAGGAATCCTGTGATCGACATACCACATACAAAGACGTCACAAAGATTTCTCTGACAGAAGAACTTCGCTACGATATTTGTAGGTTCTTTACCTGTCATCGAGAATACCTGTGCGGAATTCTTTCCTGACTTAACATAGTTCTTATTGACTATTGTAAATACGATAAAGATAAGGCAGATAAGAACATGCACGCCCCAGAGGATAATGAGCTGATAGATCGATGATCTTGTCTTAACAGGAGCGATCTTGTTGGAGATCATATCGAAGTTCGCATTGAACGGCAATGCGATGATATGAGAAATAACGAAAACGATATTCATCGACAGGGATGTTCTCGTAAGCGCAGAAGGGTAAAGCCATGAGAATATCAATCCGATTGCGATCAGTACTGCCTGAAGTACAATGTGTAAGTAGACCTTCTCTGAGAATGTCATATAGGTCAAAAGTATCAGCAGAAGATCAAGACAGAATGCACATGCAGTCGAAGGATAGATAAAGAGCTTAGACCTGACTGTATTAAATACGAGGAACGTCATCGCACTGAAGATGAAGTAGATAAGGAAATCCCAGTAGTTAGTCATCTGAGCAACACCAAGAAGGATGCCGATTATGAATACCTCAGGTGTAAGTGCCATCTTGACTTCGTGCATGAAGTTCTTGATCGTAGGCTGCTTGAAATTTATGAATGATTCTTTCTTCAGCAAATTGCCAAATGATGAACCAACAGTCATCTCGCTTGCGCCCGGTCCCTTAACATTCATGAGAAGTGCAATACATACCGCGATGATGAGAAGTACGATCATCATGGAGATAACATGTGCATGAAGATCTCCTACAAGATATGAATAGAACGGAAACTCATGTATCGTATAATCTCCTTCGAAAATGACCGCACCTGTATCAGGATCGATTACTTTAAGCTCAGGGTTATGACCGATGAATCTCGTGCTTTCAGGGTAGAAGAAACTGTCTATTTGTCCGACTGTGACTCCTTTGCTCCTCAAGAATTCGAGAATAGGATGTCCTGCAGAATCAGGATCATAGAAAAATGAATGTGAGTTACCGAATATGATAGTTACGAGACCGGCAAGTACACCGCATACATACTTCGCACTCTTGTGGGCAGACATTCCGTTCTTTCGCGCAAGTTCGATCATCATCGTTCCGATGACATAAGCCGAAGCAAACGGAAGCGCGATCGAAGTGCACATGGAAAGCGTATAAGCATAAGCAGGCGCAATACCAAAAAGCTTGGTGCTGAGCGCGTAGATATATTGTCCGTAGTAGTAATAGTTAATCGGCTGACCTGCAAGCCACATGTCATTAGCAGGAAGCCTGTCGGATCTTAACATGGACATGAGGAAACCATAGTCCATCGTTTTTTCCTGATCCATGATATCCGGATACATTCCCTTGAAAAAACAGAGCAATACAAATACAAATGCGAAGATAACTTCTTCAGTCAGCATCCTTCTAATAACCGAAGGATCGCTTATCTTATCAAGGAACGCCTTCCTTGTCTTAGGTATCAGATAGGATGCGATAGCAATAAGAGCCATCGTGATGATGATGAAGACCTTATTGAACCTTCCTATTCCGATATATGTGGTCGTCCACACAAGAAGGCTTACCAGGAGGATGCCTATCGTTTTCGAAAAGAAGTAGCCACCGCTCGAAAATTCCCTGAACAGGAGCATCGTAAGTGGCATTACGCAAAATCCGAAGATCATCAATGCAGTATGCCAGATCGCGACGTTAAGGGAGTCGATGACAGGCATCAGGCAGATAGAGAACAGAAATGTCAATATCGGCGGAACTAACAATGCCAATGCGAACCAGTAATTTTTCTCGGCCTTTACAGCCTTCCTGGGTTTATTGCTCATTTGTAGTTTCCTCACTTTGAGAATTTGTGATTATCTTGTCGCAGATCTTATTAGCAAGCGAAATGACACCGTCCATCCTGTTTTCAGGAAGTTGATTCGTGTTGGTGCTGACGAGCGCAGAAGAACAGATGAATACGTTCTCACAAGGCTCGGTAAGATCTGAATCAGGGAAGCGCTCGGCTACGGCATATCTTATCTTCGTAAGACGCCATGCCTTGATATCTGCTTTAGTGCTTCCCGGGAATAGTTTCCTGTATGCTTGAAAATAAACGTCCTTTATCTTGGCGTCATCTTCAACCCACAAAGGATCTGAGATGGAACAGTTGCCTACAAGATAGACAACGTTTCCGCCATATGCGCGAAGTCCGAAAGAGTTAGAGTGGTTGACGATCCTTGAGAACGGAACGCCTTCAGGTGTCTTCTGAAAATACACATCGGAAGATTTGCTCTTAAGGACCATAAGAAGGCAGAACTCAGCTCTGTATGTAATGTTCATGAGCTGATCTTTAACGTTAATAGATATCGGAAGACCATAACCTGAATTAACGAACGATCTGCATGAACCTGTGAATACAACGTAATCACTTATGAAATCAACACGGCTGGAGTTACTGAGAATACAGCTTGTGCAATATTTCTTATCAGCAGTACCGTTCTCGCTTATCTCCGCAACGGTAGTCGAGAAATGGATCGTTCCGCCGTTATCTGTGATCTCTTGTAGAAGTCTGTTTATGAGAGTGGAGAAACCGTTTGTGAAGTATCCGAGTTTTTTTCGAGAAGCAAGACCATGCCAGAACGAATCGAACCAGTTTATCTCTTCGGAGATTCCAAGTTCCCTCGAAAGAGAAAGAAGAGCACGATCTGTTTTTCGAATATGATGAGGGAGGAGCTCCAAGTATTCCTTGCCTATACGGCTAGAGGCCAGAAGACCTCCAGGATACGATAACTCCTCGATGATATGAACCTCAAAACCCTTGCGGGCGAGGCGCATACCGCACACGAGTCCCGAAAGACCCGCTCCGATCACACAAACGGATTTCTTCATTTATATATCTCCCAAAGTTATTTGATCATCTTTGCTTCGAGGTAGAATCTCTTCTCGAATGCTTCACCCATTGAGAATGTCTTTCTTGGGAAGACACCCTCTTTAGCAATAGTCGTAAAGAATGCATCCTTCTTAACTTCAGGAAGAAGGATTCCGGTATTGCCGTCTTTAGCAAGGGATCTTACGGAATCTTCACCGTGGATATAGTCGACCTCAGAACCGATGCTGTCGAGGAACATCTGGATGGAACCTACAGCAAGAGTATGAGGTGCATTCTTGATGCTCAAGATAACGTCGTCAGAACCTTCGGATACGAGAACGATATTCTGTGCACCGGCAACAGGACTAGTTACAACAGAAGCTTCGTTATCCTTAAAGTACTCGAGAGCCTTAGCAAGAAGGTCATCCTTATTGATTCCGAAAACAACTCTGTGGATAGGCTCGAAGTCCAATCCCTTGTCGTGGATATTTACGATCTCAACGAGTGCGAATCTGGCAGGATGTGTACCTCTCTCCTTGATGTCGAGGTCATCCTTGATCTTGTCCCAGTGAGCCTTAGCTGAAGCGAGGGAGTGGTTACCGTCACCAACAGCGAAGAGCATCTTGTCTTCGCTTCTGTCGAGAAGTTCAGCAAGGTTATTAGTGATAGTATCGAATACGTCAGTCTCTGCATTTACGAAATATCCTGTGATATGTCCTGACTTACCGAAAAGATCAGTATCGTAAACTGGCTTAGCATTTCTCTCCTTAAGAGTATCCATAGCCTTACCGATAACTGTGTCGTTAGGGTCGTCGATAAGAAGCATAACGTGAGGAAGCTCAACAGGGAGGTTAGCTCTGATCCTAACACGAGGTGGAATTCTGCTTAATACAGTACCCTCAGTTGCACGGATCTTCTCCTTGTTGCCAGGCTCGAAACTATACTGCTCGAGATCTACTGCAACAACGAGACCCTTTCTTGAAGGGTGAAGTGAAGTAGCACGGTCGAGAACGATAGCGCCTTCACCTAATGTGTTCCATACGCCGTTATCAAGGTAGGACTTAGCTGTATCAGCGATATTCTTAAGTCTCTTTGTTATCTGGTCTTCTGATTCTGTAAGATAGACTTCAGGTAAGATGAGCTTCAATGTTGAAGGAGCATCTCCTACGTTCTCAGTAACTTCTTTCCAGTAATCAAGCTCGCTAGTATATTGGTCGCAAGCGATACAAGCCCACTTCTGAAGATCTGTTCCTTCCTTAGGAAGCATGATCTGAGGGGCTGCCAAAGCAATGTTGTCAAAAACTTTCATGGTGAACCTCTTTATTAATAATATAGTGACAATAATATCACGTCAGGAAAGCCATTTCAAAAATTTTTTGTTCTTATTTTTCAGGCATTTTGGGGATTTTACGACGAAATTGTCGCTTTTTGTTATTTTTGTCGAAAAATACCGCTTTTGCCTCTGCTATCGTTAGATCAACAAATCCACAGGAACGGAGGTGAATACAAACATGGAAAATGATCTTAAATCCCTTTCATTCGAACTTGCGACTGATCTCTATAAGGCTTCCAACAGCCTTTCAGGCGGTATCCATCATGTAATAGCTGATGAACTTATCCTTTCATCGTTCAGGACGAGTTTTGCGGCTAATTCAGCCAAGTCGGCGCTAAGTCGTGACAGATTCATCAGACATCTTGAAGAGGGCTATTATGCGTCGGGAAGGACTTATGAGCTTTTGAAACTCATTAAGTCAGCTGATATTCCTTTGGACGGGATCGATAATTTTCTGGAGGACACGGAGAAAATCCACAGAATGTTCGGAGCATCCATTAAGACTATCCAGCGGAAGAACATCGAGGCAAGAGTTTGACCATTGCCAAACCTCATAAATTAAGTATTATTAAATTGTACGTTTAATAGGACTTAACTTGAAAGAGAGGTTAAGAAAATGGCAGGAAAACAGTTTGCAAAGCACAAGACGATAGCAGTTTACGATTATTTCTCCAGAAAGGTCTCAAACGACGAGAAGAACGCGGTTACACTCGAACAGCTGAGAACTTATCTGTGTGATCTTTTCGGAGATGATTTCGAGAGAAAATCCATCTATTCCGATATCAGCGTAATAAATGAGTATAAGCGGCTCATTTATGGTCAGGAGCGCGATTGGATAGAAAGAAGAGGCAAGAATGCATACGTTCGAAATAACGTTCCTGGGGACTTTACAATGGATGAGGTCCATCTTCTTCTGGATGCTGTAAACGCTACTCCGATAGTAGATGAGAAGATAGCCGATAAGATAAAGAAACAGTGGGCTTGTTATTTCAATAACGACGAATATGTTTCGTTTATCGCATGTGAGCGCCAAAAGCCTACAAGAGCATTCGTGTCTCTTATGAATTCCATCAGAAGAGCCATAAGATCCAAGGAGGCACTTAAGATCAAGTACGGCTACAAGCTTGCTGATAACGACCCTGCAAACTGCATAGAGAAGGAAAGGAGCATTTCTCCTCTTGCTCTTTACTGGGAAGAGAACAAATATTATCTTTTTGCTATCGATAACGTGCTTTTCAAGGAAGCATCCAAGGAACTTTCCGAGGATGACGCACTGAAAAAATGCCTGCGCCAGTTCAGGATCGACAGGATAGGAAACAAGGTTGAAAGCCTTGGAAAGAATCAATACATAGACTGTGATCTGAAGTTTGTAAAAGATAAGATAAGTGGATCCGTCGATGCCTACTCTGACGGTACTTCTATCAATCTGAGCATGACGATAGAAGGCGAGCCTGAATTAGTCTTGAAAGCTTTCAACTATGTTAGAAGTGAGATCACCATTAAAGGTATGGTCAATGATAAC
>JAGCGE010000171.1 GCA_017649745.1 Clostridiales bacterium
ATCGATCTCAGCAAGTTTCGCAGCCTTTTTCTTTGCAAGAATTGAACTAACAATAAGAAGAGCAATACCAAATACTAAAGCTCCGCCGATGATGATCAAGGAGAACACAAACGCATCTTTTACAAGAGCATTGAGGAGTTCTACGCCCATTTCATCCAGACCTTCTTCCTTAGCTGCTTCCTCTAAAGCAAGGAAGATAAGTCCCCAAAAACCAAGATCAAGAACAAATACGATAGCATTACTAATAACCATCGAAAGGCCGAGAGCTTTAAATGCCCTGAACTTATTTCTGTGGGCAAAGAAAAGGCCAATGGTCATTGCCGCACAAACAATAACACAGAAGATAATATGCGAATCAGAATAGAGCCTGATAGTAGCGAAAGTTTCCTTTACACTGGCAGTCTCGACCGCACCAGCGTATTCGTCCATTCCTTCTTTAGTATCTTTTATGAAATCTTTTCTGGCTGATTCGATCTCAGATTTAGAAACACCTTCTGCCTTCAAGATCGGAACAATATCATCATCAAACAAGTCAATTACCTTGTCTTCATCAAGTTCGTAGTTCGTATCAAAAGTTGCATCCATGATCTCATCGATATAGAAACTTACGATGTTCTCAGACATATCCTGCATATCATCCGTGAACCACTTCTCGTCCTTATACTTATCGAGAGCAACATCAGCCAGAGAACTTCTAACCTGATCATTGAATACTACTTTCTTCCAGAACACCTTACTAAAAACGGTAAATCTGATCGCCATTACAGACGAGCAATATAACATAACGAAAACCATAAAGATCGTAAAGATGATCCTTAGGACATTAGCAACTGTTCTTTCCTTATACATAACCTATACCTCCAAACAGATAGTATTTTAGCATAAATATCAATACATCTACAAAATTTTACTGTGCTACAATTATCACATGAAAAGCAATAATTTCGGTGAAGGCAATATAACAGCGATCATTCTAAAACAAGCAATCCCACTAATCATAGCGCAGCTTGCTCAGTTACTCTATTCCATCGTTGACAGAGTCTTTATCGGCCATATTCCCAATACAGGAAAGAGCGAACTTACGGGACTTGGCATCTGCTTTCCGATAATCTCACTCATCATGGCTTTCACACTGCTTTTTGGTCTTGGTGGAACTCCTCTGTTCTCTATTGCCAAAGGCGCCAAGAAAAACAATGAAGCAGCTGATTATCTTCGTCATTCGTTTGTTCTTCTTTTAGGAACATCATTGATCTTAACTATTGCATCCTACTTAACCATGCGTCCGCTTCTATATGCTCTTGGAGCAAGTGATGTCACATATTTTTATGCTCGAAAATACCTGACCGTTTATCTTATCGGAACGCCTTTTCTGATGCTCGGAAGTGGAATGAACTTCTATATCTCGGCACAAGGAAGGCCGTCTACTGCAATGATCACAACACTATCAGGTGCAGCCGTAAACGTTGTCCTTGATCCTATTCTCATATTTAAGATGGGACTAGGTATAAGAGGTGCAGCTATAGCAACAGTAATATCTCAGTTCATATCATTTATATGGGTTATGTACTTCTTCACATTCGGAGAAAGCGAAGTTAAGCTTACCTTTAAGAAATTCGTATTTTCAGCTAAGACTGCACTAAAGATCATATCTGTCGGAATCACCAACTTCATAATGGAAGCTACAAATTGCGCGATACAGATCGTATGTAATAAATCACTCTCTTACTATGGAGGAGACGATTACGTAACTATCATGACTGTAATCAATTCGATCAGAGCGATAATGGGACTAGCTGTAAGCGGAGTAACATCAGGTTCACAGCCAGTGCTGGGATTTAATTACGGAGCCGGTAAATTCGACCGTGTTAAAAAAGGTATAAGAGTAAATACTTTGATCGGTGTCATCTATACTGCATTTGCATGGGCAATGGTATGGATCTTCCCTCACATGTTCATAAGCATTTTCTCAAACGACCAGACGATCATAGATCTTGGTATGAAATATCTAAGGATCTACTTTATGGGATATATCTTCATGTCACTACAGTTCTCAGGTCAGACTACATTCATGTCTCTTGCCAAGACAAAGTATGCGATAACGTTTTCAATATTAAGAAAGATCATTATCGTAGTTCCACTGACATTGATACTGCCTCTTGTCATGAAAGACAGTATAAGCGGTATCTTCTGGGCTGAGCCTATCTCGAATATCATCGGAGGAAGTGCAAGCTTCATAACGATGTACTTCACCGTTTACAGAAAACTGCAAACAAAAAGAGACTGATCATTGATCAGTCTCTTCATATTTATGCCGATTTACTCGAATCAGTTGTCGCGACGAACTTTTCTCTCGATCTCATCAAGGAGAAGTGCTGCTGCATCATCAACTGACAAACTCTTGGAACCTTCCTCGAATCTGCAGCTTACAGAAACAGAATTGTTCTCAACTTCGTTATCACCGATTACGAACCAGTAGATAAGCTTATCGAGACGAGCCTCACGGATCTTCTTACCAACCTTCTCGCTTCTGTCATCAACCTCAGCACGGATTCCCTTAGCACGGAGTGCATCACGAACCTCATATGCTTTATCAACCTGCTTATCAGAGATAGGAAGGATCCTAACCTGCTCAGGAGCCATCCAAAGTGGCAAGCAACCAGCAAATCTCTCGATGAGGTATGCAAGAGTACGCTCAAAGCAACCAAGGCTTGTTCTGTGGATGATGTAAGGATTCTTCTTTGTTCCGTCAACATCAACGTATTCCATACCGAACTTAGCAGCAAGGAGCATATCGATCTGGATCGTAACGATCGTATCTTCCTTACCGAAAACGTTCTTATACTGGATATCGAGCTTAGGACCATAGAATGCAGCCTCGTCGATACCTACTTCGTACTCAACGCCAAGGTTATCGAGGATCTTAGCCATTGTAGCCTGAGCCTCTTCCCACTGCTCTTTTGTTCCTTCGTACTTATTCTTAGGATTTTCAGGATCCCATTGAGAGAATCTGAATGTACAATCCTGGAGAAGTCCTACTGTATCGAGGAAGTACTTAGCAAGCTCAAGACAACCTCTGAACTCTTCTTCGAGCTGATCAGGACGAAGGATGTAGTGACCCTCTGAGATCGTGAACTGACGAACACGGATAAGACCGTGCATCTCACCGCTGTCCTCATTTCTGAAGAGCGTAGATGTCTCAGTCAATCTCATAGGAAGATCTCTATAGCTTCTCTGTCTATTAAGGAATACCTGATACTGGAATGGGCATGTCATTGGACGAAGAGCGAAGCACTCCTTTGTCTCATCATCAGGATCACCCATGATGAACATACCGTCTCTATAGTGATCCCAGTGTCCGGAGATCTTATAGAGGTCACGCTTAGCAAAGTATGGTGTCTTTGTAAGTTCGCATCCATGAGCCTGCTCAACATCCTCTACCCAACGCTGCAAGAGCTGGATAACTCTGGCACCCTTAGGAAGAAGGATCGGAAGTCCCTGACCGATATAATCAACAGTCGTAAAATACTCAAGCTCACGACCAAGTTTATTATGGTCACGCTTCTTAGCTTCCTCAAGCTTTGTGATGTACTCGTTGAGCATATCCTTATTAGGGAAAGCTGTACCGTATATTCTCTGAAGGCTCTCTCTGTTGGAATCTCCTCTCCAGTATGAAGCTGAAGTTGAGATAAGCTTGAAAGCCTTGATCTCGCCTGTGCTCTCGATGTGTGGACCTGCACAAAGGTCAACGAAATCACCCTGCTTGTAGAAAGAGATTACAGCATCTTCAGGAAGATCATTGATGAGCTCAACCTTAAATGGCTCATTTCTCTCCTGCATAAACTTAACAGCTTCCTCACGTGGAAGTTCGAATCTCTCAAGCTTAAGGTTTTCCTTGATGATCTTCTTCATCTCGGCTTCTATATTCTTGAGATCCTCTGCCGAGAAAGCACCCTCATGCTGGAAATCATAATAGAAACCATCATCGATTGCAGGACCGATAGTAAGCTTTGTATCAGGCCAAAGTCTCTTAACTGCCTGAGCCATAACGTGAGCTGTTGTGTGTCTGTACATCTTTCTTTGTACTTCATCATTAAAATCTACCATTGGTCTTACCTCCTTGTTTTTGTTTCTTTTGGTAGTTTTCCGGCATGATGTTTTCCAACAAATAAAAACACCATGCCCCAAGCATTGGGATGCATGGTCGCACGGTTCCACCCAAATTGCACGTCATATCGACGTACCACTCATTAAGCCTTAACGCGGCCGAACGGCGAAGGTTACTCATAAAATGATTTACCCCTGCAGCTCCAAGGTTGTATGCAATCGGGACTTCTCAATGAAGCTTCCAGCCAATGACTTCAATTCTCTGTTGACGTTTTCCGAAGGCACGTGTCCTTTTCATCGCTTTATTTATGCGATTTTACTCTATTTTCTAAAATGTCGCAAGTCCTATTTAACGCATATCAGGTCCTTGATCTTGTTATACTTCGCTTCCCCTATGCCACTTACTTCCATAATATCTTCTTTCTTCTCGAAAACATTCTCGTTTCGGTAGTTTACGATCGCTCTTGCCATCGAATCACCAATACCTGGAAGCGTCTTAAGTTCTTCTATAGAAG
>JAGCGE010000172.1 GCA_017649745.1 Clostridiales bacterium
GGTATAATCCCCCTCATAATATGTCAAAGGAATAGTTTCACAGAGAGGGCACTCGTTTAGGAATACCTCGAACACGCCCTCAATGGGTTCGAGTGTATACTCTTTATGAATATCAATCTCAAAGGGATCTATATCATCAAGCAGATAATCCTCGTCAATATTATCAGGACCATCTTCATCCTGAATATAACTCTCTTTTGTATTAGTACGAGCATTGACCCGATGGAGAATATCATTCATGTCGTCACCTCCTTTATCAGTTTCAATGCCACTAATATCATTGTACATCGTTGAATAACGTGTACTCATGTTCTTGTTGCTCTCAGCTCTACGTTTCTCAAATTCCGCACGGCGTTGATCAGCTTCTGACATTTCTCCTTCGCCCGAACCCTTAGCGGAACCTTTTCTTTTTTCTGCTGCTCGTTGTTTTCCGAATTCTGGATTCCGAAGGCGGTCTTCATTGCTTGAATAGAAGTGGAGCAAGTCAGCTTGACTGGCACCAAACTCGGAGTGACTTCCACTTTCACTTGGTCCGTTGAAGTCTCCTCCTCGGTTTCGTCCTGATGAAATATCTTTTCTACTATCTGTTTGATCTTTACTATTACTTTTCCGACCCACCGAGTCATTTTCTTGATCAATTTCTGTATCATTATCTCTATTTTCCCGTGGAATATACTCTTCAATTTCGCCGATTGGTTTGTTCAACTCGTGCTCCAATATAAAAGAAGAAGCAAGAGTTCCTATACCAAAACCAACCAACAAATATCCAAACTTTAGCAAACTATACATTCGCAACTACCTCCTTATGGAGCATTGCTAAGAATACTTATGCCAATTAGGACGATGCTGCTAAATATAATAGAACTGAAGAATAAGAAATTCAGCGTATTGTCATCGTCGAAAAAGGTAAAGAAACATCCAATGAGTCCGATTATAATGCAGATGATGTATAAGAGTATCATTTTAACATGTCTTGGACAAATATCCTACTATCCATAGCTTTTAACCAAGGTTTATCTCAAATGAGATCGTACATTACACCGTCAACATTGAAGTCAAGCCATACACAAGGCTCTGCAGCATTAATGAACTCCCTCTTTGCTTTATCCTTATACAAAGCATCATAAATTCCGAAGTCAACATAGTCATCGCCAATATGACCATCGATATCCTTGTTCGGATCGTAAACCCATCCGACAATCTGACCCTCAGCAGTACGAGGGAATCCAAGCATCTGATATACGTCATTCAGGAACAAATATCCATTAGCTCGAAGTGCATCGTTTGCAAAATTCTGCTGAGCCCTAAGGAATTTAAGATTGGTTACAGGATTACGAGACCAATTAGAATTGCACTCATCAAATATCTTTGCATAAATACTATGAGTTGATCCGTCATCATGGACGACCATAGCATCCCTAACCTTTTCTGTCTCTCCATCCTCATTCTCAACTGAAATATCCATCTTCTCAGCACCTGCACTAAGCAAACGCTCCTTCTCAACACCAAGCTCATTCTGGACCTTAGCACGATACTGAGTAAAGCTCTTAAGAAGATTAGAATATGCTACTGTCAGTGCAGCATTACGAGCATTGAGGATCTTATGAGCGCCAAGCATGAGTCCAAGACCCGCAACCGTTGCCAATATAGCAGGACCATAACACTTAGCAAGCTTCCAACCAGTCTGCGCATACAGAACCATTCGATCCTTACGAGCATCCGCCTCATCATATGAATGCTTGTAATTAGGATCCTCAGCCTTTTTCTTGACGAGCTCAATCTCCTCAAGATCATTGTTGGCCTCTTCCAGAATTTGCTTAGCCTTAAGCGTCTGCTTGCATGCAAGAATGGTGCCACCAACTACCAATATAACACCGCCAACAACCATAATAGTAGGTGCGTGCTTCTTACAAAGAAGACCCAACTTACCAATCTTAGCAGGAACCTTTACCTTGCTAGCAGCTTTGATAGCTTTTGTTCCATTAGCGAGCAACATGTTGTTCTCCTATTCTTTTAAATATACAATGTGAGATAAATATAATTGAACATAAAATACTTTTAAAATAGCTGTCAGAGGAATTCTAAGCGTATTTAAAGACTAGTTTGGCCTAAACTCGAGTTACTAGTCATTGGACGTCTCCATAACTCTTAAAACGCCTCTGATTAGCTCTATTTCACTTGAGGTAAAATATCAATGAACCATTCTCAATCATCGAGAACTCTTGTCGGTGGTAATATAATCATGAATCCATCGCGAACTGGTTTGATGGATGCTCCTCGAATTGACGTCCAGCCGTATCGATTATCCGCCCATTCTCCAGTAACTCCAACAATATCATAGTATGTTGCAATAGATGCCTGACCATACTTGTGAATAATATAATCGAGTTCGTCTAATGCAGCATTAGCCTGCGCACGAGTATCCAAGACAATGTCATCAGGATCGTATGGCATGTCGCGATATGACCCTGCTCTTCCGCCTCTACGCTGGTTGTCTTCATAGTATTTCTCGTAAGATGTACGACCTGCTTTTCGTGCGCCATTGCCCGTTCGATAAGTTGATGCTGGTCTAGGAGCGTCATCTCCGAACAACATTGTAGCAACCATCTCGTTGAAAGTATCAAATATCAAGTTGCGTATCCCAGGTAATAGGATTTCTTTGATCGTATGCTCTTTAGCAGTCTCAATAGTGTCTTCGAGAATATAATGTCCGAATTTCTTAATGAGACTTTGTTTTCGAACCTTTCCTTGAGCCACTTGCTTGGGTTTGACTATGGCTTTTGTCTCAACTACTTCATCTTTTGATGAAATATCATCACGTTTTGCGTAACTGTTTCCAGGTAGTTCTCCACCTATCTTAGGCATATCACGTGTCGCCAAGACTTGAGCTCCTTTCATCGGATTGTTTTGAGTGTAAATATAACAGCTTCTTTCCACTTTTCAGATTCGTCTTTACCAAAGGCGTCATCAAAGCTACATTCAAGATGCTGACAAATATCAAGACCAACATTTAAGCTAATCTCTTCTTGCTTAAGAGCTCTTCTGATTGTCTTTTCGCTACAATCACAATATAACTCAAGTTGGCGTATCGATAATCCTTTACTTTTAATGAAATCAGTAAACACTTCTGGATCGACATGACGTTTGAGACTAACTCGCTTACTCATGAATTCTTCCCATCCTATAACTCCCTTACTTAAAATATAATTGGATAGCTAAAAAGAGAAAAAAAGAAAGGAGCCGTTTAAAGCTCCTTCCTTAGACAGATATAGTTCCTATTCTACTCGTTGTCATCGCCTATCAGCTTGTGGCTCACCATTCCGTGAAGAGCCCTTATAAGGACTCTAATGTCTCTGCCATCTTTGGCAATGGCGTTACTCACTACATGCTGCGTGGTTACCCCAATCGAGCCAATACCTACGGTGCGCATAATCGTTTCTCCAATATTACGCGCAGTAGGAATAACCTGATCCAATGAATATACCACACCAGCGCCTGTGATAAGACCAGCGCCTATTGACGTAACATCAATGATCGAATCCAAAATATCCAGTTCCAACTCCTCATCTTCTGTTTCTTCGATGAGCTCAATCTGCTCGTTTGCCATAACTTTCTCCTTTCGTAATATGAGAACTACCTGTTCTCCGTCATTTAAGGAGTAGGAATTTTTGCGAGAAAAAAGAAAGGAGCTGTAAAATATACAACTCCTCTCTAAACCTCAATTTTTGTTAGAATTTCTGTCTTTTCAAGTTTATGAGACCCTTGGCGGCTTGTATAGACTGGTATACCTCGTCACACGTACTACTAGTACAAAGTTGTACTGCACATGCAATTCCTGCCATTGCTATCCTATTAACTAATCCTTTATTAGGAAGCAATGAGGTCATTGCTTTGTAAGCACATACTCCTATAGCTGTACTTGCAATAAGTATAACCACATCCTTCACAATTTCCCCATCATACGGTTCTTCAATTTCATACATTTCGTCCATTTTCTCCTCCTAACGAGTTGAGGTTTTCCTCTATTAGAGGAGAAGTAAAATTTGCGAGAATATCAATCTTCTACTTGACGTTTAACGATTTTAAAATTGAGTCCGATGAAATTGTTTTCTTGTAAATATACTTGATGACAGTTTTCATCATTATCGACGAGTACTAATTTAGTAATATCATACTTTTCTTTAAATCCATTAAACCACGGATCACCGGATGTTAATACATTTTCTATAAGTTTTTTCCGTATATTAACTATTTTGTTATAATCTTTATTGGCATAAAGAACGAATGTGCGATTAGAGTCTTTCGGATCACAATTATAGCATTCTTTTACTAAAACATAAAACTCTTCCATGATTCATCCTTAATTTTTAGAAATTTTATTAACCTTCTTTATCTTGGAATTCTTTAACTTGTTTGTGTTTTGCATGTGCAATACTCATTTGATTCTCAAGATAACTAATCTCAATCTCAACTCTGTTTAAAATATAATTTGATAGAATCTCAACGGCATGCGCTTTGTTCGGTTCATTTAGAAACACTACATACTCATGCTTGAGTCTATTATGGAAAACCTCTTCGGCATGCTTTGCAACTTCTATTCTAATATTGCGAGCATAGTCTCTTCCATAAATATGACTACCAGTTCCATCAAATTGATGAGTAAATTCAATACGCTCATAAATGAGATTGCGATACTCTTCAAATGTATTGTCTTTGGAATTGTAAACGTATACTGCAGCAAGTTTTCTACGCATAAATATCAATCTTTCTATCGACTGAAAAAGTGAGGAGCTGTATTTCAAACTCCTCACTCATTCGCTTATAGTTTATTTAGATTGACAAATATCAATCTGTTTGCTTATCTACGCGAATTACTTTCTAAACATCAGCCAACCATGCAGATGTTGGATGGACTTCAAAGTTTATTGTACCAACTGGAACATCTGGTCCCATCAATGCAGACCCGATTAGAATTGTAACCTCATCAGTTATGGTATTATCCCAACCGAGATTTTCTGCAAGAGGAATATGCTCCAGTCCAAGAATATCATAGAAGTCGTTAACATCTACATAACCATTCTTTTTAAGCATAGCAGTTGCTTCTAGTTCAGCTCTGCGAATATACTCCGCATTGCTGTAAAAATATCGTCTAGCTTGTTCATCCCACCACAAGCTAAGTTGCATTGCATTCGGAAGATTTGTATTTACCGTATTTGCATCGGTCTGGGGATTCTCGTCGATGTGCTTCTGAATAATATCATTCTTAAGCTCATCAGCTTTCTTCTTACCCAACATCTCTTCGGCCTTTTCCTTATACTCATCGAAAGCTTTCTCTTTCAGAATATAAGCTCCAGCCAATGATGCAATACGTTGCTTACTAATATGATTGCTACCAAAGATACAGAATATACTTGCTGCTGTCATGATAGCTGTTGGCGCATAGCACTTAATATAAATCAGTGCTTTGTCTGCTTTGCTGAGTTTCGAATTCTCTCTATCGTTATACCTTACTATAGCGTTGTTCTCTGCTGTAGTGATACCGTTCTTTTTACAAATATCAATCAAGTCAGATTCCGATGCATTTGGGTTAACGTTCGCTGGTAGATACTTTTTACAAATATCCGCATTTTGACGTTTGAATTCCTCAGCTTTAATAATTCGCTTTGACTTTAGTGCTGCATCAGAACTCATAGCAACTGCTGTGATAGTTCCAACAGCACCCATTACTGACAAAATTGTCGGTGCATTCTTAATTACAAATTTTTGAACTTTTAGAAAAAATCCAACTTTACTCATCTTGTCTCCTTTTTCTAACCAAACAAAATATAATTACTTACTAAAATATCCTTTCTAAATCGTATTCCAACATTCCTATATGAGTGTCGGATATTTTTGCGAGAGCATCCTTGTCTAGAATATAAACATGTCTTGCATTTATTCATACTTCATATAATACATAGTCGAGTCCTCATCATAAGTCTCGAATCCATACTTATCATATATCATTTTAGCCCTATTATTCTTTTTGTTAACACTAAGATTAGTAGCGCCAAGATCTTTGACAGCATGGTCGAGCATAGAATATCCAAGTCCTTTGCCTTGGTTGTCTCCATAAACTTCTATACCTTGAATCCATACAGTTCCATCATCTTTCTTTTCCGTATTGACCATCCCGGCAAGTTTACCATTCTTAAAATATAATTCACCGGTTGTGTTTTTATTAACACGTACATGAGAAAGTTGAGGCGCTTGAGATTTGTATTCTCGTATTGCATCCTTTGTTAGAGTTTGATTATCATATTGTTTTAAAATATCATTTGACGATTTGGCTGGTTCTTTACGCTTATTATTAATTCCTAACTTTTCATAAGCAGAATCCTTTGCATAAATATAATTGTCACCAATAGGATCTTTTATGAATCCATTCTTCTCGGCAACTCGTATCGATGCTTTGTTGGATTTGTCAACTGGCCACCACATTGTGTCAATATCATTTTGGTTATCGAACCAATCAACCAGATCGCTAACCATTTTCGTACCGACACCTTTACTTTTATTCTTAACTCCAATACCAATTTCAACACCATTGGTATCGTCGACATTCTGGTTTTTAGGAATTTTCTCAGCGACTAAAAATCCATCATCAGATATAAAGTTGTATGCAGTGGTTTTCTTGTAATGATCTAAACTCTTAAAATAGTTCTCAGGTTCATAAGTAGAATCTGGATCTATGAGCTTTCGATCTTTATACGACATGGATTTGTAGAACTCATTTATTCGCATCCAATTCTTAGTTGAAATATCATTTGCGGTATTGTATGCAGCATCTCTATGTAGAGGATAAGGGGGACCATTTTTAATTCCCCATTGCTGACCCTTGACGCCATGATGTGCCAAATATGTCTCGTCATCATGAGGTCTAAGCACTCGCTCACCAAAAACTCCAGAATGCTTTACTTTAGATGAAGCAGAAAAGGATGGAATATCAAAGACATTAGGAGGATCTGATACATTATTAGCAAGTGCGTTCATTTGTCCTATCAAGTATTCTCGTCGTGAAGGACTAGTACTTGCTTGTCTAACCTCTTCATACAATGGAACTTTAAGCTCTTTTGCTGCTTGGCTTAATGGCGTTTGAAATTGAACCTCAAATATCATTCCATCAGGAGATTGATACGAACTTTGTACTGCTTTGTGACTTACTTTTCCATTCTTAAAACCCTCAAAAAAGTTTTTACATTTCCTTTCAGAATATCCTTTTTCGGTTAACGATTGTTGAACGGATCTATAAGTATCTGTAAAGTTCTTATCGTTTGCTAGAACAGTATATCGAATAGTATCATTAATACCAGATGCTGCTTGCTCCATCGATATGCCATCGCTTTTCGAATCCGAACCTATTTTAGCAGCAATAGACGTCGGTTGTTTCAATCTATAGTCCAAACCGTACATAGTAGCATTGCTCTTTTTGACAACATCTAAAATATCATTTGTTATCTTAGGTTCTTCTTTTGAAGCTTTATCGAAAAGTTTGTTGGCTAAAGATATGCATTTGTCTGCTTCTTCATCTGTCAGCATTCCTCTAGCTTTTACTGTGTCTTTATTGATTGGCATAGCTTTAAACGGCAAATACTTTGTTGTAGCTTTAGACTTAACAATATCTGCTTCTGACTTTACAGAATATCTAAGTTTTCCGGCTTTAGTTAAAGATCCATCAGGGTTTTGATACCTTCTAATACCCCAATGCATTCCTTTGACACCATGATGTGATAAATATCCATCATTGTCATTAGCTTCAGTATCATGAAGCCTTTTTTGTTTTTCTATACCTAAATATACTTTTTCGAGAAACATTACTTCTCCAGATCTGCATTGTATTCACCAGGTTCTAGTTCATCATCATAGTCGTCGATATCGGCATTGTACTCATCGGGTTCTAGAGTATCTAAATCAGGTTCGGCAAGCTCCTCGATAGCATTCAAGTATTCATCATTATCTTCATGTAAAATATCAATCTTATCGACAATCTCAATTGGCTGTTCATCGAGATCATGCGTGTAATCCATAATAACCTCAGCATTACTTAGGTCAAGAATATCACTTGGATGAACTTCAACATAAGGAATATTGTAGAATGCACAGATCATGTGCTCTATAATACATCCCGTGGCTGTTGACCATTCTGGTGAAAATATAACTAAATCAGCCTGAGCAAGCGTGTCTATAGACTTGGCAAGATACCATACGCTTTCGTTTAAAATATCACTAGGCGGATTACCATTCACGTACGAATCTATCAATTCGAACTCTTCATCGAAGTTCGCTTCGGCAACCATACGAAGATCTTTCATTTCCTCAAGAATATCAAACTCATCACGATTGCGCATAGGAAGACTTACGAACAACTTTGCCATGTTTAAATCCTTTCAAAAATATAATTAGTCAGAAAAAGAAAGGAGCCGTAATTTCTACGACTCCTCTCCTATTACTTACTCGGTCTCGTCTTCAACAAGTTCTAACTCTACTGGTTCATCTTCTGAAATATCAATTTCAGGCAACGTGTTCACTTCATCAACCTGACCCTCCAAAAGAAGATCATCTGAGTTGTTGTTGCTAGTTGCGACAATAGCTATGCCGCCTAGCAGTACAGCCACTCCAGATATAATCTTCATTTTGGTCGCGGTGTCCAAACTCAACACCATTTTAACACCCGATTTCAACATCTTAAAAATCGAACCCATAACTGTCTCCTTTTCTGTTGAGACCTTCGACCTTTCGGTCCTGTCATTATACAAGCCGTTATTTTTGCGAGAAAATATAATTACGCATACCATTTAGGAGTAGTACGGAACAATTTAATACCTTCATCATAGCCAAGCGACGAAAGAGTTTTGCAAAGAAGTTCGTCCATTTCAATGTGACATACCTCTTCATCAATCCTTTCATTATACCACTTTTTCTTAATGGCTTTTAGTTGTGATACAAACTCATCTGGGGAAATTTTCTCATTCATAAATATCAATCCTTTTTCTGAATGTGCAATAGCTCTTCTTCGGGGATGTAATAGTATTCAATACTTTCAATGTTAGCGTTCTTCTTAAAAGAGAATACTCTTTTACCATTATACAAATATACATCGCACTTTCTAAAACGAGTAGCTTGAGTTCGATCTATAGGTTCATAAATATCATTGTTTGTAGCTTCGATACCGATCCATATCCACGAATCAGTATCGATTAGTCCAATGTTGTTGGGCTTTAATTCAGGTATTATAGTATACATGCTACTCCCAAATATAAATTTATTTAGTAAAGACTAATGCTCTTTTTGGAACGGATAATCTATCTTCAATTACATCACAAATTTTTTCAATGTCTGATGGAACGTCAGATAATATAATTAATTCGAGATGCATTCGATTATCGTTTCCTATATACCAACCATTAGATTCTATTTGAAATCCACCTTCTATCGCAATTGCTCGTTTAATATTATCGAAAAAATTATTTGCGAATTCTTTAAGTTTAGATCTATTTGATGCGTTTACAAAAATATTTGTGGATACATCTAAAATATGCATTAGTCCATCCTTTACTTTTTTCTAAAGTAGCTAATCCCACCACACCATTTAGCTACACGTTTACCATTTTCTTTCATATAATCGAAGGGGCAACGATGGGGACATTCCAATAGATTCAAATGAAAGAAAATATAAACCCCAAAACATTAATTACTATGAGAAATATAACTAACCCCACCCTCCGTTAGTTATAATAAAGTATTCTGAATCAAAACAGGCAAACGCAAAGACGTAGAAAGGATACAAAGTTAGGAGGATCTATCGATTCAAATACTTTCCCAAAATATAATTACTTTTTCAAAATGACGAAAACCTCATATCGACATTTTCGAATACAAGCATGAAGTTTTCTACGTTGAACTTCAGAAATTGATTTGTCATCTTTTAATTCTTCAACGTGATCCAAAATAGAATCGAAATCGTTCTTAATCTTATCAAACTGTTTGTTCTCCATGTTTATTAACCTTTCTAAAATATAATTCTACAACAGAGTCATACCAGATCCATACAATTGGTTATTACGTACAACACGCTCAATAGTTTTGGCGCCATTTTCAATGGCCTTGGCATTACGCTCAGCAATATCATACTCGGTCTTAGCCATACGCTTCGACTTTTCATCCTCTATACGGAGTTGCTCACGCTTTGTTTTCTCTTCTTCTTGGAGTCTCTTATGATTCCAATATGACTCTGGAGCATCTTTTTCAAATTCACGAATTGCTTTTTCCTTTTCGTCTGCTCGATTACGCTTATCGATTTCGAGACGATACTCGGTATCAAGCTTTGCCTTATTAGTTTCAAGTTCGGCATTGGTTGCTGCTTCTTTGGCAGACCAATACTCAGGAGGTAGAGCTGCTTCTTTCTCTACCTTATAAAGTTCGAGACGTTTAGTCTCACGCTTAGCATTCTCTTGCTTAGTAATATTGCGCTGATTTTCGGTAAAAATATACGCAACACCAGCAGTTACGATTCCGCTAATAGCAAGAATAAGCTTGAATTCATTAGTCATGTTACACCACTTTCTATCGAGTCTATTTGTTACAAATAAATTACAAAATATCAGAATCAATATCGTCAATGGACGGATCAGATGGACGAAGAAGATCGAGTTCATCTAGTACTTCGAACTCAGATTTTTCATAAGCGTGTGCTCCATTGAGAAAAGAAGTTTTAGTAATATAACCTATACCAAATACTATAGGAATAAGTCCGAATATAATGTCCTTAATGGTTCTTTTATCAGGTCGTGGCTTAATCGGATGACTGGGATCGTTAATCCAACCGAAATTATTTCTTTTCATTTGTCTCTTCTTTCTTTCTTTCCGTTTTTTCTGTTTCAAATATAAATAAAGTTCGTTTCACAGCCTCCTTAGTATTCTTGCCCTTTACTTTTGCACCACAATATGGACAAAACTTAACATAAACTCCTATGGGATTTTTACAGTTAGAACATTCTGCATGCCCTATTGCATAATCATCTCCCATAGTAATATCAATGTAGCATTCTTCACGAGGCACGTAAATCACGACATCGTTTTCCAATAGTGAACGATGTACATGTAGCTTTCCGGGATATGCGCATTCATCTTTCATATAACTCAAGTTTATATGGCTCAAATAAATATCTTGTGTTTTGTTTTGATCTATCATGCTATAGCATTCTCCTTGTATTATTCGTACAGTAAATATCATACAAATTTTGAATCATTCGTTTTAGATCGTAGTTCATGTTCATTTACTTTCCTTTTCGAAATACTTGATCATGTCACTTTGGAATGTTCCGCTTTTTGGTTTGAAAATATCCCTTTTACAAGGAGGAGTTCTTTTTAGTTTACATTCGTATTCGTGCCATGCTCCATGTTCATTATGGTTAATTCGTTTTCCATAAAAACATTGAGGGCACCAAATATCATTATGATGCATTAGCCCATTCAAAATGCTTTGGATTGGATAGATATGCTAGATTAAGATACTTATTACGCAACCTTATTTTAACTCTGACTGGAGAAATATCCTTATACATTACATAAGCCAACCAAGTCTTACTTTCATTAGATCGAATTTCAATTCTGTCTTTACGACGCTTGAGATAGAATTTGTCATCGCCATTAATTTTACAAATATCTTTATCATTACTTAGCAAGTCATCAATAGCATTGTCGATGTTTTGCTTTACCTGTGCGTAATCTATATGCATTTTATTCAACCACCTTTTGATCAATTTGTACAACTTAAATATAATTAATCAGTCCCACCCTCCACTGATTAGATGATTCACCATGGTTACATAAATGGTCCGATTAGGTTCACTCCAAATTCGTGTTCTTATAGAAAAATATAACCATATGAATCCCCAGAATTTTAAACATTACTATTCGTCAACATAATACACAGGAGTAATTGTATACTTGGTTAAAGTATTATCGTCTGCAACTATTTTAACCCCATACGCATCTATGTGTACATATTTGTTCAAGATAAAATACTTAAGATCGCGTTCTGGTATATACTTGAAATATAAATAATACAACCGTTCAAGATAAATCCATGCTTCTTGCAAAGAATTAAATATTACTGGATCTGTCGTGTAAGAGCCCTGATCATTTGTGAATTCATAAACTTGTAGCGAATATTTAATACCAATCATGGTTTAATATATCCTTTCATAGTTTTTGAAAATATAATTTAGATAATATCATAAATTTTTTGCCAATCTAAATTGCTCACAAACCCTTCAAAATCATACAAGTTAAAACGCATAGCTTTTCCTAAAAACTTATCCGGAATACTCCTCAAGAGAATATCAAGATGAAACAGCTCATAAAGTTTTTTTGCTTGTTCATCGGGAATATCATACCATTCGCCGAAACTTATTATGTCTGCTTCAATTATTCCTGTTGATACTCCATCAAATTCATATAAACCTCCATCCACAATGGTTAATGCATCTGGAGCACTGCCATGGAAATTAAGTTCACGATTTGGCAAAAATATACTAATTTCAAAAATGCTATTAGTGACTTTAAATACTTTTACACTTGGATACGGGAATGTAAAATTTAAACGATTATTATTCATTGACTTTTCTAAATTTTTTAGAATATCATCGCTAATCATGGGTCTAATATATCCTTTATCTACCATTGTTTTTTCATAAGGTTTTATACAATTTTCATAAAAACATTTCTTATCATCTCCGTTTTCTATAAATGAGTACAATATGTAAAGCATTGCTAAGCATCTAACATACGTAACTTTTTCGTTGTTTTCATAAGATTCTAAAATCAATGGAACTTTTTGAATCTTATATGTAATGGTATGTGCAATACAAGTGACTATAACGCTCTTTGTAATGCTATTTGCTGTAATTTTAACATTTTTAATTACACATGGTTGAATTTCATAATATCTTTGTTCGATGTATTTCCAAGCTCTCTTTTCAGATTCAAAAACTAATAATATTTCATAGTCAGCAGAAGAATTACCATTATCTGCATCCGAATATAATACAGCATATCCGGCCATTACTACCGTCCTTTTCTATTCAAAATATTCTTTAATTATTATGAGGCTAGCATCTTTTTAAAAAGTTCATGATATCGATAAACAGCATCAAAAGAATTTTCAGCTTGTATCCAACATAAATATTGATCGATACGTAAAAATATAAATACTCCATCTATTTCATGAACAGTGACCCATCTACGCCCTTCCGAATAACGAAATATGGTGTCCAAATAACCAAATAGTTCTCTAAGTGCTCCACAAAATTCATCATGATGCTCGTATTCATGAATATAACGTTCTATATCATACTCAGATATATTAGTAACCTTTAAGTCTGCGTAACCACGACTTCTAATGATAAAATTATTCATAGAATTGTCCATATCAGTATTCAACTTATCCCCTTCTAAAAATTTTAAAACATCACAGATAATCATATCAAACGCTTCGTTATCAAGCATAATAAAAAACCTTTCTAAAAATAAACAAATGCCCCTGGAGGGATTCGAACCCTCACGTCATTCGACATCAGATTTTAAGTCTGCTGCGTCTGCCATTCCGCCACAGGGGCTAAAATTAGATTATCGCTTAGGCTTAACAACCAGAGTCTCTAGGTAAGCTTTTGTCCATGACATGTTTCCATTATTATAAGGTGTCTCAAGAGGATAACAATTAATCACGAGGGATAAAATATTAATTTTATCTTTATTCCATAAATTCCTAAGTAAAATAGGATCTATTTCATAAGGTTTTTCGAATACTTTAGAAATTAATAATATTTTTGAATCTGGAATAATGGAACGTAATAAATAAGTCATATTTTCACGTTGTTCATTAGTTAAATAGACTCTTTCTATCGGAATCGGTAATCCATTAGATCTAAGTTTCTTTTTCCCCTTTTCCGTAAATCGAAGAGGGATACTGATGTATCCAGCATAAGTATAACGTGACCAAAATGCTATTGTAAAATCGTCATTATTCAATGAAACTCGTTTAATATGCTCACTACGATAAGACATTTTACACAAATCCTTTATAAATCTATTCCATCTGCATTACGTTCGTCTTCGCTGAAAATCAGCTCAAGCAAATATTCGAGCTCACCATAAGCAGCCCGCTCTTCCTTTAATTCTTCCATTGTTTCAATCCCAGTTTCCAAATAACGGATGTCTCCTTCAGTCAATTCTTTATTAAGTTCTTTGACGCAGGATTCATAATCTTCTTTTAGAGATTTCATTCTTTGCTTGATGATTTTAATAATCTGTTCTTGTGTTAATTCCATTTTATTCTCCATTATTTAAGCAAATCACACATTTTGAAAACAAATATGAACATATTAATTATCATAAAAACATCAACCAAATCATAAGCATTAGTGTTTTCAATATGGATCGATACTGCTATAATATCACATGCTGTTACGAAACCATATAGATAAGATAGCCATAATTTCTTTACTATTCTATCGTTCATTTAAGGTTCCAATATCCGACATACAATAATTAATGTGTTAACTATCAAGAAAGTCCCTCCGTAAAATTTTAAGAACGTAGAATCATTAAACATACCAGCAACTATACAAAATATAGCAAATATAATAGCAAAGAGATTAGAGATCATGTTAAGTTCCTATTATCATAGTATCCATCAAATCTCCACATTTGTAAAAACCTCTACCATACATTCGACAGCGTCAAGCATGCTCTTTTCTTCGATAAATATCGTATAAGTATGTCCAAAATTATTATACCAAATGCCTATATA
>JAGCGE010000002.1 GCA_017649745.1 Clostridiales bacterium
CCCACATAACACCTCTGTTAATAGCACAGTCAAATGCATCTCTACCCATACCAAGCTTGATATACTCGTCCGACACTTCAACATTATGAGTTGGATCAAAAGCTATGAAACTTCCTTTACATACTGCTTCAACCCAAGAATGACTTTCGCCTTCGCCAACGATCAATCCACATACATATCTTGCAGGGATCTTGAACAATCTGAGCAATGTTATATAGATATGCGAATAATCCTGACAAACACCTTTACCGATGGTGAACGCTTCCTCTGCTGTTGTCTTCACCGTTGTGCTGCCATGCTCATAAGTCATTTTCCCGTACAGAAGATTCATGATCTTAATGCATTTTTCTTTTTCAGAAGAAATGGCATGTATTTCAGCCTCTATCTCTGTAAAAAAACTGCTGATACTCTCTCCGGGAATACACATTCCGTGCGGGTATTTATACATTCCTATGGTATTGGGATTTATACCACCAACAATACTGCCGGAGCGTGTCTCAACCAGCCCCTTAATCACAAACTCAAACTCAGAATGCGATTCATCCTCTTTTCCTATGATCTGAATATTGCCAAATGAATCCTGACTCTTTGAATATTGAACAGGCGGAGCGATACTAATACTATATGAAATGCTCTTCTGCCTGAAATCATCTGCAGGTATGGATTTTATTGTAAAATGACATCTGCCTACAGGTTCAGAATAAGTGATCTTCATCTTATACTCATAATTCAAGAATGCCACTGTACTTTCCCCTTCATTAACTCAGAATAGTATTCTTTTTCCAAAGTCTCTCTTATGGCTCTTATAAAATCTCCGCTATTAAGTATTCTTACGTTTTCCAGATTGGTGATAAGAGCCAGATCCTTTGTCATCTTTCCTGATTCGATTGTGGATATAGTCGCTTCCTCAAGCTTGTCTGCAAATTTGACCAGCTCTGGAAGACTGTCCAACTCGCCTCTTTTCCTGAGCGCACCTGTCCATGCAAATATCGTAGCTACAGAATTAGTTGATGTTTCTTCGCCTTTTAGATGCTTATAATAATGTCTCTGAACTGTTCCGTGTGCTGCTTCATATTCATAAACACCACTAGGTGATACAAGAACGGATGTCATCATTGCCAGAGAACCGAATGCCGAAGAGAGCATATCACTCATTACATCTCCGTCATAATTCTTGCAGGCCCATATGAATCCGCCCTTAGACTTCATAACCCTGGCAACTGCATCATCGATAAGCGTGTAGAAATACTCTATGCCTGCTTCATAAAACTTTTCTTTATATTCGTTCTCAAAAATATCGTTAAAGATGTCTTTGAATGTATGATCATATTTCTTCGAAATAGTATCTTTTGTTGCAAACCAGAGTGTCTTCTTCGTATCAAGAGCATAATTGAAACAGCTTCTGGCAAAGCTCTCAATAGATGGTTCTAAATTATGCATTCCCTGAACTATACCGGCGGATTTAAATTCGTGTACAAGTACTGATTCTGTCGTTCCGTCTTCAGACGTATATACCAATTCCACCTTGCCGGGTCCGGGAATCTTCATCTCTGAAGCTTTATAAACATCACCATAAGCATGTCTTGCGATTGTTATAGGCTCTTCCCAGTTTTTTACACAAGGTTCTATTCCTTTTACTATGATCGGAGTCCTGAATACCGTTCCGTCGAGAATAGCTCTTATCGTTCCATTAGGACTTTTCCACATTTCCTTAAGATTGTATTCAACAACTCTTGCTGCATTGGGCGTAATAGTTGCACACTTTACGGCTACACCATATTTCTGGGTAGCGTAAGCGGAATCAAATGTAACCTTATCATCAGTAGCATTTCTGTTATCAAGTCCAAGATCATAGTATTCCGATTTGAGATCAACAAAAGGCAATATCAATTCGTCTTTGATGATCTTCCAGAGCACTCTGGTCATCTCATCGCCATCCATTTCCACGAGCGGTGTTTTCATTTGTATCTTATTCATTATCTATATTTCCTCCTATCAGTTAATTGATACATGTGTTCCAACATATTTATATGCAGGACGAATTATCCTGTTACCATTCAATAACTCCTCAAGTCTGTGCGC
>JAGCGE010000173.1 GCA_017649745.1 Clostridiales bacterium
ATTTTCTTTTTCATATTTTCTCTTAATCTCCCCAAAGATCTCTATAAGCTTCTTGACGATTAGCTGGTCCATCCCAAAGTTCATTAAATTCACTATTGGAAATCAAACCATCACGATAATCCTCTAAGGATGGCAATAAAGCTCCTATGTTTCCATGATTATATCTGTACATAATTAATGCAAAAATCTGTGAATCGGTCAAATTCACATTATTTTCGTTAAGCCAATTTACGACAGGGCCTACATGTTCAGATACATCTGCTGCAAACATTGAATTAACCTCGTCCATTGGCACGTAGTCGGAATCAGGAACAACTCCATACGCATTTGTAGAATTCATAGCTCCAGAAGGACAATATGTATCTACTAAAGCTTGTTCATCAGGATCAGTATTATACTCGTTACGACTTACATAGTGACCATATCCAAAAGTTATTCCTCCATCACCGACATAATGAGGATAAATACCTACCAATTCTCCATTTTCATAATAGCCGTAACCATAATCAGTAAGATAATACTCAGGCATCTCCAAATCTTTTAATATCTGCAGATACTCACTAGATACAGTATATCCATCTACAACCAAATCTTGTTGTCCTTGATCCTGTCCTTGGTACTGTCCAAGACAATCTTGTACCAGACCAAGAGGCCACTGAACACTTAAGAATGGAAATCTATCACACAAGTACAACAAAACAAGCAATCCTGGATAATTTTCAAGGATATAATCTATCTCATCATCTGTGAGGCCATACTCTTCAGCAACTTCTCTAAGCCTATCTTCAAATTCAGGAGGAATTTCTCCAGCATACAATACAGGAGTAATTCGAGGCTTAGAGATAGTTCTTATAGTAATATTTTTACCACCATTTGTATTAACACCTATTAATCTATCAACTTCACTATAAGCATATTTTCTCAAACAGTTTCCGTCTTGGAATAAACCATCCGTTTCATACGATAACTGATCATAAAGGTCTGCTTCTTTGACTAAACTGTTATAAACAGAATTCCAATGATCCGCTTTATCACTATATGATTTTGCCTCAGAAACATATTTGCTTCGTTCAGCTTCATCCTTAGCACTTCCGGCTTTGCTACTATATTCATCAGCCGAATCTCTGCAGCTATTATAATTACGCTTAGCCTCCTCCATCTCAGAAATGATCTTATTTCCGTCAATATTCACACCATCGACTCTGCTCTTCAAAGTGTGAAGATCATATATATCTCTTTCATTTGCTTCGATCATTAAACCGGTAGCACTTATAAAATCAACCGAAAATCTCTTCATTGATTTTATAGCTCTTCCGTCAAGATCTGATTTAATAAATTTGCTTGTTGCCTGCATCTTTCTCGTTAATCGTTCATTCTCTTCATTTAATGAAGCGATCAAAAGATCGCACTGATCAGCTAAAGCAGTACCATTTAATATTGATGATCTGTCCATATTGTTATCTTCCTTTTACTTTCTGAGATGTTCCTCTATCAGCATCCAGAATATTACTAGTTATCTTATCGATTAACTCATCCTGTCTTTTCTCACATTCAACATAAATATTCCTTAACGAGTCCGCATTTGATACCGAATCACGACAACGAATCGCACCTGAAATAGTACTGTTGTCACTTAGTGATGAACCAAGTAAAGTCAATCCTAATTGTGATGTTAAAGCATCAACAATATCCAATGAAGATTCTTCGCTTACTACTAGTCTTTCCGACATATAACACAACCCATTTCCTTCCTTTAAATTAGCGTCAAAAATCAGACACCTTCAAAACTCAAGAAACAGTGTATTATATAATATGCCAAAAGTGAATTCATAATATATTTATCTAGTTAATCATTTTTGAGCAATTGATGAATATTCGGGACGATTTTAATTAGAGAATATTCATTTCACACAAATTCTTCAAATGCCTGATTAGCAAGATCGAGTCCTTTGTGAGTTAATCTGATCCCTTTATCATCATCAACGATCAGTCCCTGATCACATAGTCTTCTTATCTCATTGTCAAAAACTTCATCCATGTCTTTGTTGAATCTGTTTTTGAATTCTTCTTTCGACGGACCATCTGATGTTCTCAGCATTAACATCACATATTCTCTCATCTTTTCATCATCGGAAATGATCTCATCTTCGATAACTTTCGAAGGAGATTTAATGTATCTTTCAACACTTCTTTCATGAGTAAATCTGACACCGTTCAGATACCCTGAAGAAGCAGGCCCGAAAGCATAATATTCCATACCTTTCCAATAGCTCATATTGTGAATGGATTCTCTTCCGCAATTGGAGATCTCGTATGGTCTTAGACCGTTATCATTAAGATAATCGCGAAGCGAATGATACATATCTCTTTCAAGATCAGGATCAACATAGTCTTCTATGTTTTTATATCGATCATAAAAAGGTGTTCCCTCTTCAATGATGAGAGAATACATACTTATGTGAACTGCACCAAGGTCGATCAGAGTCTTTGCATCTTCCAATATTTCTTCTTTAGTCTGACCAGGAATACCGATCATGATATCACATGATATATTTTTAAATCCTGCACTGACTGCTTCCTTAACAGTCTCGATAGCACGCTCTCTATTATGTAGTCTTCCAAGAGTATTAAGAGTCTTATCATGAAGCGACTGTATACCGATAGACACCCTGTTAAACCCCGCTTCATTATATGCAACCAGTTTCCTATATGTAACAGAAGCAGGATTACATTCGATCGTTATCTCAGCAGATGAAGATATGCAAAACTTTGCCTTAATCTGAGCTAACGTTGAGCATATCGGTTCTGCATCAGGAACAGACGGTGTACCGCCTCCGAAATAAATTGTGTCGATATTATCCGGATTAGTATCTTCTATGATCTTACAAGTATCTATCTCTTTTCGAAGAGCATCAAAATACGAATCAATGAGATCAGATCTTGCTACTGAATAGAAATCGCAGTAAGCACATTTTCGAGCGCAAAAAGGAACATGGACATAGATATGCTTAGCCATCAGAAAGTCCTCGTGTGGACCTTAGGTCTCTTCTTAGGTTCGTTGTCGAGTTTGACTGTATAAAGGAATGATTTCCTGAAGCTTCTGAAACTCGGCGAGACATTATTCTCCGGAAGAAGATATCTCGATATTGCTTTACTCCAACGAGCTTTATATTCACCGATAGCAGGATAGCCGATGTCAATGATCCTGTCATATGTGTCAGGACATACAACTTTACAAAGAGCTTCCCATGTACCGCATACGCTGTCTTGTCTGTACTCTTCGAGAGCTTGTCTGTCATAGTTAGGATAAGCTTTCTCTATCGCCTGTCTATCACCTAAAAGCCATGACTCTGCTTCTTCAACGCAAAGGCCGATTACCGACTTGATATCAGGCGCATATTTCCTACACACGAGTGAGAGTTCTTTCTTAAGATCTTCAGGATCATGATCATCTGAATCCATGATAACTATAAGCACAGTATCAGTTCCCTTAAGAGCTTCATTATACGCCCTGCACTTAGCAGGAAGAAGTTCAAGAAGAGCGGACGCAAACTTATGAGGTTTCTCAGACCAATCCTGAGGAAGCGAACCGCAACCTCTGTGAGGACGCACGTA
>JAGCGE010000174.1 GCA_017649745.1 Clostridiales bacterium
AGTAGCTTCGATATTGAATCCAAGCTCGTAGAATCTTCTGATGAGAGGAAGCGCTTCTTCCTTGTCCTCGTCAGCAAGAGTAACGATAACAGTACCATAGTCTTTCATCTTGATACCTGATGCCTGCAAAGCCTTGTAGAAAGCTCTGTTAAGCCTTGTATCGTAACCGATAGCCTCACCTGTTGACTTCATCTCAGGAGAGAGATATGAGTCCATTCCGTCGAGTTTCTGGAATGAGAATGCAGGTGCTTTTACATACCACTTATTCTCTGACTCTTCTGGTACGAGTCTTGTGATGCCCTGTTCCTTAAGAGACTGACCGAGCATTACCTTAGTTGCGATCGTAACAAGATTTCTGTCAGTAGACTTCGAAAGGAACGGTACGCTTCGTGATGCACGAGGGTTAACCTCGATAACGTAAACGCTGTCATCCTTATCTACGATGAACTGAATATTGAAAAGTCCGACTATGCCGATTCCAAGACCAAGTCTTGTCGTGTAGTCGCAGATAGTTTCCTTAACCTTGTCGGAGATAGAGAACGGAGGATATACGCTAGTACTGTCACCTGAGTGGACACCTGTACGCTCAACGAGTTCCATGATACCAGGAATGAATACTTCCTTACCGTCACAGATCGCATCGACCTCGACTTCCTTACCTACGAGATATTTATCGATAAGGACAGGCTTATCTACGTCAACTTCAACGGCGTTCTTAAGGTACTTAACGAGCATCGTCTCATTAGCAACGATCTCCATTGCACGACCGCCAAGAACGAAAGAAGGACGTACGAGAACAGGATAACCGATCTTCTCTGCTACCTTGATACCTGTTGGGATATCAGTAACTGCTTCACCCTTAGGGTTAGGGATCTCAAGAGACTTGATGACTGCGTCGAAAGCATCACGGTTCTCAGCTTTTTCGATAGCATCACAGTCTGTTCCGATGATCTTGACTCCTCGTTTTGTGAGCGGCTCAGCAAGGTTGACTGCTGTCTGACCTCCGAGAGTAGCGATAACGCCTACAGGCTTCTCGAGATTGATGATGTTCATTACATCCTCGACTGTCAAAGGTTCGAAATAGAGCTTATCGGCTGTTGTATAGTCTGTAGATACAGTCTCAGGGTTGTTATTGATAACGATAGCTTCATAGCCCATCTCACGGATAGTTCTTACAGCGTGCACTGTCGAGTAGTCGAACTCAACACCCTGACCGATACGGATAGGACCTGAACCCAAAACGATGATCTTCTTATTGTCAGTAACGATGGACTCGTTCTCTGATGCGTATGTAGAATAGAAGTACGGAACGTAGCTCTCGAACTCCGATGCACATGTATCGATCATCTTATAGATAGGAGCGATCTTGTTGTCGAGACGGAGCTTGTAGACATCGTCTTCTGTAAGACCCCAGAGCTCAGCAACATAAGAATCGGAGAAACCCATTCTCTTTGCTTCGATGAGGTGTTCCATGGAATTCTTGTTCTCTTCCATCTCTTTCTCGAAATCAACGATCTTCTTGATCTTCTCTAAGAAGAACATGTCGATCTTTGTGATGTCGTAGATCCTAAAGGTATCAACACCAAGCCACATAAGCTGTGAGATAGCGTAGATACGGTCGTCTGTGCCTTCCTTGATGTACTCGAGAAGATCATCAACACTCATATGCTCTGAATCGAACTTAGTCATGTGGATGTGGTTCTTGCTGTCCTCGAGTGAACGGATAGCCTTAAGAAGACTCTCTTCGAAAGTACGGCCAACGCTCATTACTTCACCAGTTGCCTTCATCTGTGTAGAAAGCTTGTTCATGGCTGCCGGGAACTTATCGAACGGGAATCTAGGCATCTTCGTTACTACATAGTCGAGAGCAGGCTCGAAGCATGCAGGAGTATTAGCAAGCTGGATCTCGTCAAGATTCATGCCGACTGCGATCTTAGCTGATACACGTGCGATAGGATAACCGCTGGCCTTTGATGCCAAAGCGGAAGATCTCGATACACGAGGGTTAACTTCGATTACATAGTATTTAAATGAGTGAGGATCAAGTGCGAACTGGCAGTTACATCCTCCCTTTACTCCGAGAGCTCTGATGATCTTAAGAGCACTGTCACGGAGCATGTGATATTCCTTATTTGTAAGTGTCTGAGAAGGAGCAACTACGATAGAGTCACCTGTGTGGATACCTACAGGATCGAGGTTCTCCATGTTACATACCGTGATAGCTGTATCGTTAGCATCACGGATTACCTCGTACTCGATCTCCTTATAACCCTTGATACTCTTCTCGATAAGTACCTGGTGTACAGGAGAAAGAGCAAGAGCATTCTTCATCATAACCTTAAGTTCTTCAGGATCGTTAGCAAATCCGCCGCCTGTACCGCCGAGCGTGAAGGCTGGTCTTAGGATAACCGGATAGCCAATTTCATCAGCTGCCTGAAGAGCTTCTTCGATACTGTATGTGATCTGTGAAGGAACGACCGGCTCACCGATCTTCTCACACAATTCTTTAAATAACTCACGGTCCTCTGCGCACTCGATACTCTTGGCATCTGTTCCGAGAAGCTCGATCTCGCACTCTTCGAGAACGCCCTTCTTAGCAAGCTGCATAGCAAGGTTAAGACCTGTCTGACCACCGATACCAGGAACGATAGCATCAGGACGCTCGAGACGGCAGATACGTGCAAGATAACGGAGTGTCAAAGGCTCCATGTAAACCTTATCTGCTATCGATGTATCAGTCATGATCGTAGCAGGGTTAGAGTTAGCAAGGATAACCTCGTAACCTTCCTCTTTAAGTGCGAGGCAGGCCTGAGTACCTGCGTAGTCGAATTCGGCAGCCTGACCGATGACGATAGGTCCCGAACCTATAACAAGGACTTTCTTAATATCAGTTCTCTTAGGCATCTTGGCTCTCCTCCTTCATCATTCCTGTGAACTTCTCGAAAAGGTACGTGCTGTCCTGCGGACCAGGCGCACTTTCAGGATGGTATTGGACGGAGAAGACCTTGTCTTCAACGCACTCTACTCCCTCGATAGTATTATCAAGGAGATTTATGTGTGTAGCCTTAAGCTTAGTGTTCTTAAGACTGTCCATATTAACTGCAAAGCTGTGGTTCTGTGATGTGATCTCGATCTTACCTGTAGCGAGGTTCTTAACAGGGTGGTTACCGCCTCTGTGACCGAACTTAAGCTTGTAAGTTGTTGCGCCGTATGCAAGTGAGATCATCTGATGGCCAAGGCAGATACCGAAGATCGGATACTTACCCTTAAGAGCCTTAACTGTCTCGATAACCGGAGTAACATCCTCAGGATCTCCAGGGCCGTTAGAAAGAAAAATTCCGTCAGGTTTCATGAATTCAATGTCCTTGGCGGAAGTATCAAAAGGAACTACGGTTACGTTACAACCATAGCTGTTAAGTTTACGGATGATATTGAGCTTGATGCCGCAGTCGATAGCTACAACATTGTACTTCGGATTAGGTGTCCTGGAGTACCATCTCTTCTTGCAGCTTACGCGGCTAACCTGATCATGTGGGACAGGAGTATCGGCGATCTTCTTAAGCGCCTCTTCCTTAGTTGTATTGATATCGGTAATGATAACTCTTCTTGAACCGATGTCTCTAATGCTTCTTGTAATCTCTCTGGTATCAACTCCGTAGATTCCAGGGATTCCGTTATCTTCGAGTTCTTCAGAAAGTGTCTTTGTGTATCTGAAGTTGGACGGCATATCGTTGTAGTCACTTACTATGAGGCCGCCGATGCTAGGGTTCTTTGTCTCATAGTCATCATCTGTAATACCATAGTTACCAATCAAAGGATAAGTCATAACGACCATCTGATCAGTGTATGAAGGGTCAGAGATGATCTCCTGATATCCGACCATCGAAGTATTGAAGACGATCTCACACACTCTCTCGACATTGGAACCGAAGCCGAATCCGACGTATTCTCTACCGTCTTCCAGCACAATCTTACGATCAGGTTTTAACATAATTCACGCTCCTTAGAAAAAAGACGCCCTCTCAGGGCGAATACCGCCACGAGTGAACGTCATTGTCCTTTATTAAGAAAGAATTATAACAATCAACTTGTTTTTTTCAACCTCTCACGAGAAAAAATTTATTGTTGTTTTTTACCAATATCCGTCGACTTGTCCAATAACAGGAAGACATATTCGATCATATAAAAATATATTACTACTGTTTCCCATATAAGGATCGTATTAACAAAAGGTCCAAATCTCAGGGCATAACATACGACATAGCCTATCGAAAAGACTACACCTGAGACCGCATAGATACGCGAAGATAATTTTCGATCAAAGATGAACATAAGAACAAGAGAAACGATGACTGAGACAAAGAAAGCATCGGAGAAGATCTCATGACCTTTGGATGCGAGACAGTCAGGCCTGTTAAACTGAACCGGGAACCAGCCAAGTCCTATTAGGAAGATAAAGGATATGTAATAGACTATACGCCTTATGATGTTGAGCTTTGTCTTTAACAGAAACAGAAACAATCTTGATGCGATAACTAATGTGCCAGCAAAGTAGATCGCGGCTGTTCCCATCTGAAGCCCGACATAAACAGAGACTGTGTAGCCGAGACAGAACATCGGCGTAAGTCCTTTGACCCACGCAGTAATTATGGCGACCGATGAGCAAAAGATATAGACGAGCGCCGAATAAATAAATAGGTTTTTCCTGTTGAATCTGTTTTCAATCATGAGAGAGATTATACACCTTATCCGTTAATTAACATCATTGTCAAAGAATGTTTACTTTATGGGCATTTCTAT
>JAGCGE010000175.1 GCA_017649745.1 Clostridiales bacterium
ATCTAGCGTTCCTGAATCTGTTATAGATATGCTTAATGAAAGATGCAGGGAAGTTATAAAGATAAAAGATGCTGATCATAACACTAAATTTGACTATATCATCGATCACGAAGGCATGAATACATGTGACAGCATAAGCACTAGGTTGCAATATCTCTTGAATTTACTTAAGTCTGATGGAACGCTCCTTTGTGCCTTTTCGAATAGATATGGACTTAAGTATTTCTGCGGTACGCCTGATCCGTTTACCGGTGTTGTCTTTGACGGAATAAACGGCTATATGGATAAGGTCCCTGATAATGGTCGATGCTTTTCGAAAAAGGAGATAGAGGATGATCTAAAGGGAATGAACTATAAGTTCTATTATCCGCTGCCTGATCTTTCTATGCCTCAGCTGATATATACCGACAACTATAAAGAGTCTTCGCCTGTTAAGGAGAGACTTCTTGATCTTGATTATAATGACAGATCCATGTTCGGTCTTGAGCACAGGATCCTTCCTGATGCAATAGAGGAAGGTGCATTGCCGTTTCTTTCGAATTCGTTTATCGTCGAGATAGGATCGCTTTCGGATATCCGCTTTGCTGTAATTACTGAGGATCGCGGCCCGAAGCGTGGTATGGCTACCACGATTAGAGACGAAGGAAGAGTCATCAAAAGACCGCTCTATAAGGAAGGCGAATCTTATCTTAGAAAACTCGCGGAATTTAGTTCTGATCTTAAGAAGAATAACGTTCCTGTCGTCGATCTAGTATATGGAGAAGATCAGTTCGGAGGCTATGCATCATCTAAGTTTATGGAACTTGAGAATCTCGGAAACAAGATGAGAAGAGAAGCGAAGAATGAAATTACTTCTCTTCAGAAATACTTCGATCTTATTCATTCGTATGTGATCGTAGCTTCAGGAACTTCTCGTAAAGATGAGACTACAGGAGAGACTATCCTTTCTAAGGCCTATATCGATCTGGCGCCGTTTAATGCTATTGCAGATGGAGATGGCATAGTATTTTACGATCAGGAATTCATGGAAGAAGATACTCCTGCTGAATACGTCATGTTCAGGATCTTAAAGTACTTTTTCCAGTACGCGCACGAGATAAAAGACGAGACGATTATCACTTCTCTATATTCGCGTTACGGTATAACTAAAGAACTTTGCGATAAGTACGAGGTAAGAGAAGCAGAGTTTATCAGATCTGTTCGTTCACGTGAAAAGTACGAAGATCTCTACAAGATGGCAACGCCTGATCGTGAGATGATTGAGCACAGGATGAAGCGCATCACTGAAGACGGTAGTAAGCCTTATCGTATCGGATATGTGCCGGGTGTTTTCGATCTGCCTCATAGAGGTCATATCAATCTTCTTCGAAAATGCAAGGAGCGTTGTCAGTATCTTATCGTTGGTGTCCTTACGGATGATCTCGTGGAATACTACAAAAATAAAAGACCTGTCATGTCACTTGAGGAAAGGTCCGCTGTCCTTGAGGCGATCACCTATGTAGACGAGATAATCCCTGTAGATATGAGTAATACCGATAAGCTTGATGCATGGGAACAGCTCCACTATGACTGTCACTTCTCGGGTGATGATCATGTAGGTCACTGGAATGATGTTTTGGAGGAACTTCGTAAGCGTGGTTCCAATATGGAATTTTTCTCGTATACTGAAGGAATAAGTTCAACATCTCTTAAAGAGAAACTTCAGTTAGAGGAGAAAGTATGATCAGAAATATAGTGCTCGATATGGGAAATGTCCTTCTTAATTACGACCCCAATATTATTCTTGATGAGGTCTGTTCTTCAGATGAGGAGAAGGCCGTTATCATGAAAGAATTGTTTCACGGACCTGAGTGGCATATGGGCGACAGAGGGGATATTAAGGATAAGGAACGCTATGATCTTGTAAAGGTCAGAGTTCCGGAGAGATTTCATTCGGCTTTGAAGGAGTGCGCGGACAGGTGGAGTATCTGTATGAAGCCGATCAAAGGTGCTCGCGAATTCTGTGAGACTATAAAGAGCAGAGGTTACGGAATCTATATTCTCTCGAATGCGAGCGATCTGTTCTATGATTATTTCCCAAAGTTCATGCCACTCGATTTCTTTGATGGCGTATTCGTTTCTTCGAATTATCACATGTTAAAACCTGATGTAGAGATCTACACCAGGTTCTTAAAGGAATTCGGATTAGTTGCTTCTGAATGTCTGTTCATCGATGACAAAGATTATAACGTGTCAGGAGCCATTAAAGCAGGCATGAACAGTATTGTTTTCAAAGGCGATTATGAAGAGATCTTAAAGATCAAAAACGAAGTCTGATCTTAGGTCTGTCTGGATTAGCCTCAAAACTCATGGTGCAGATCAGTGCGGCAACAGTTCCCTGAAGATCGTAATGAGAATTGAATATTCCGATATTATTGCCATATTGATTGCCGAGCTTGACTCCCGGTACTCCGAACGAATAATCGAAGAATAAGAACGGGACTCTGTCATGAGACATCTCAGTAGAATTCTTTTTCTCAAGGAAGATAGTTCTTTGGTCTGTTACAACTGTACCTGTCTTACCATGTGAGAATAATCCGTCATCATCATAGAGGATGATGCGTTCACCAGGTCTCATTGAGCCGCTTATGCGCTTCAAGATATCTTCCATCTTGTCTTCGTTGATACCCGGAGCAGAGATCTCCTCATAGTTCATGAGGTAAGTTCTCATATATTCTTCGATCTGTGAAGATGAATCATACTCGTTAAGTGTTCTTATAAATGCGGTTACAGTTTCACTCAACTTAGGTGTTTCCATCATCTTCTTGTAATTCCAATCATAGATGAACCAGTCTTTCTCGACATAGCCTTCTTCTGTAGATGAAGAGGTCTTTTTATCGACGGCGAATTCGGATCCGCAGAACGGACATACCATTTTCTTCTTGCTTGTTGTAAGATCGAGCTTTCCTGAGCAGTTCGGACATTTCTTTATTTCCATAATCTGACACATCCCTATAATTATTTATAATATTTATTTTATCACAGATGTTATAATTTATCTATTAAGACATGGCCATTTGATCATATTAAGGGGGAGACTTGATATGAAAAAGA